>CAKROP010000451.1 GCA_934373375.1 uncultured Anaerosacchariphilus sp. | reverse complement strand
CCAAAGACACCAAGCTCCTCGCAGATAATGGAAAAAATCATATCGTTATAAGGCTCCGGAATACGGCCCAGCTTCTGGATACTATTTCCCAGCCCCTTTCCAAAGAGCCCGCCGGAACCGATAGCGTACAGCGCCTGCAGGGACTGATAGGCCTTGTCCGACTCATAAGAATAAGGATCCAGCCACGCCAGGATACGGGCGCCACGAAAACCACCGTTTCCACTGCCCACATCTCCGGAAGCCAGCTTTTGCTTCAGATAGAAAATCAGCGCTCCAGCTCCCGTGACTCCCGCTCCACCCATCAGCACAAAGGGCCAGTACTTCGGATATACCATAAAAGCCATCAGGAAACTGATGCCCAATACGATGGTAGCCGTACTCATATTGTTGCTGATTTTCAGGATCAGTACAGACACCACAGCCGTCGGAATCAGAACCGTGATAAAGGTCTTCATATTATCCAGCCTGCCGGAATAATTGCCTATCAAAGTCGCAGAAAATAAAATCATCGCCACCTTGACCGGCTCCGCCACCTGGAACTGACCGAGACCCGGGATACGGATCCAGCGGGTCGCGCCCTTTACGGTGACGCCCAGTCCCGGCACCTTCAAAAGCAAAATGAGCACAATCGAAGCCAGAAACCCCAGCATCGCAAAATGCTTCCAGAAATGGTAATCCACGTTGGCGACAAACAGCATCACCGCAATGCCCAGGATGCTGTATTTCAGCTGACTCATCAACAGAAAGGTGGGATCATGGTTGAACGCGTCACTCATACTGGCCGTATAATAGCTGGCACTGTATATCATCACCAGACCGAAGACGATCAGAAATAAGACGGCCACGATCAGGTTCATATCATAACTGAACAGATAAGAGAGAACTCTTCTCTTTTTCTTTTTTTTCGCCATCTGGCACTCCTTTTTGAAACTCGTTTACATTTTATTATACTTTCTTCCCATCTCTCTTGCAAGCCGAAAACGGACATCCGTCAAAGAAGAATCCTGCCCGAAGGGCTTTGTTATGTAATAGGAGATTCCAACGGAATTTTCTATTACATAACAAGAGACAGGACAAGTCTCCTTATCCCGCCTCTTATGTAACTTAAAATGCCGTCTTGTTTAAAAATTACTCTACGACCTTGATCCAGCCCTTCGGAGCCTCGATGCGGCCCATCTGGATACCTGTCAGGGTGTCATACAGCTTCTTGGTAACCGGTCCCATATCGGTCATGCCGCTGGGGAAGCAAATCTCGTTGCCATGATCTACGATCTTTCCTACCGGAGAAATAACGGCTGCTGTTCCGCAAAGTCCGCACTCCGCGAACTCCTTTACCTCTGCGAACGGCACGGTTCTCTCCTCTACTTCCATTCCCAGGTACTCTTTTGCTACATATACCAGAGAACGGCGCGTGATGGACGGAAGAATGCTGTTGGACTTCGGAGTTACCAGCTTGCCATCCTTCGTTACAAACAGGAAGTTTGCTCCGCCTGTCTCCTCTACG
>CAKROP010000450.1 GCA_934373375.1 uncultured Anaerosacchariphilus sp. | reverse complement strand
TGATATGGTGGGAGAATGAGGGATATGGTATAATGAGCACAAATGAGTTAGCATATCTGTATGAGTGACGAACAGTGCATATTGCTTATGAATGTAAATATATGATAGGATGCTTTTAAGTGTAATATTTCATTAGAAAGAAGATATTCAAAATAAATTAATTATTTGAAGATCATATTCAGAATAATTTCGGAGAACAAATAAACCATGAACCAGCAATTCATCCAGGCCGTCCAGTTCAACTGGAACCGAATCGATCCGGACAGCTATTTAAACCATATTGAAGCATTTCAGGGCATGGAACGCCTGAATTTCACAAATCCGATTACCTTCTTTGTAGGTGAAAACGGCAGCGGAAAATCTACGTTATTAGAAGCTATTGCGGTAGCCCACGGCTTCAATCCCGAAGGCGGAACGAAAAATTATGCCTTTTCCACTCATGATACCCACTCAGAGCTCTGCGACGCCATTCGACTGACGAAGGGCTATCGCAAGGAGAAAATCGGCTATTTCCTGCGGGCGGAAAGCTTCTATAATGTAGCGACCAAGGAGGAGGACTATGCCGATCCGCTGCATCCATCCGCCAGATATCATGAAAAATCCCATGGCGAGAGCTTTCTGGCGCTGGCCCAGAATTATCTGAGACCGGGCGGCCTGTATCTGTTCGACGAGCCCGAGGCGGCCCTGTCGCCCCAGCGGCAGCTCACATTGCTGATGGAGATTTACCGCTGTGCGAAAAGCGGCAGCCAGTTCCTGATCGTGACCCATTCTCCGATCCTGCTTGGCATCCCGGGCGCGGATATTTACTGCTTTGACGACGGAGCGATTCACCGGTGTTCCTATGAGGAGACAGAGAGCTATCAGGTGACGGAGATGTTTGTCAATAGCCGGGAGGCTTTGCTGCGAAGACTTTTGGAAGAGGAAGAGTATTAAAATGAAAAAGGCATATTATCATTTACCGGGCTTGTTTGAATTCTACGAGCTGTATCAGGTATTCCTGCCATTATTCCGTCAGCACCGGGAATGGTTCTACGACTGGTGTGACATTGGCTCCATCTACGGCGCTCCGGCGGACTGTATCTGGGGTGGAGGCCGTGCCGGGTTTGGGGAAGCAGAGCCTGAGGAGGTTCTGGGACTGATGGCGGAATATGGCATTTCTGCCCGGCTGACCTTCAGTAATTCGTTGCTTCGGGAGGAGCATCTTTCCGAAAAAAAATGTAATGCGCTCTGCGCTTTATTCGAGCAGAAAAGTGCGGTACAAAACGGCGTCATTATCCACTCGGATTTGCTGCTGGATTATTTAAAGAAGACCTATCCGGGACTTTATTTTGTCTCTTCTACCACAAAGGTTCTGACGGATTTTCAACAGTGCCGTAAAGAAATTCAGCGAAATGATTTCCGCTATGTAGTGCCGGATTTCCGCCTGAACAAGGCACTGGATAAATGGGAGACTTTATCACAGCCGGAGAAAGACAAGGTCGAATTTCTCTGCAACGAATGTTGCTGGCCTGGCTGCAAGGACCGGAAAG
>CAKROP010000449.1 GCA_934373375.1 uncultured Anaerosacchariphilus sp. | reverse complement strand
TTCAGACCCGCGTCCTCTTCCCCTGTTACCCAGATAGTCTTGGAAAGCTGCTTTCCGTTTTCCAGTTTCTTGACGCCGCCCAGATTGATATGGGTAATCTGCGGACAATGCTCCGCCAATGTAATGGCGTCCTTTGGGGATTCTACTACGATAAATAATTTATATTTATCGGTAACTCCACTGTTAATTGCAGCAATGGAATCCTCAATATTTTTGATAACCAGCTTAGTTCCGGCGGGCTTGCTGAGCTTCACGGTTGTTTTCCGCAAATCGTCATGCATAATACCGTCATTGGCAATCAAAATACAGTCCGCGCCCAGGTTCGTGGTCCAGGAAAACGCCACCTGACCGTGCAGCAGTCTGTGATCCACACGCAGCAGTTTAATCATTCTCTTACACCTCCCAGCTTTTAAAAGTCCTCATTTTTCGCTTCCGCGTCCAGAAGCTTTCTGCAGTTAACTGCCCCTTCTCTGGCTGCATTCAGGGCTTCTTCTATCGCAACCTCCGCCGATGCATCCTTCAATTCGGTCAGCACCAGCAGGAGGGCCAGATTCATTCCGGTGAGAAGATGGACATCCGGACGGTGGATATACTTCATAAACTCATTGTTCACACTGCCGCCCAGTAAATCGGTGACAATCACCCACTCTTCTCCTTCCTTTATGTTTTCCATAAATTCTTTTACACGCGCTTCAATACTGGTTTCTCCATCCAGATAGGCGCAGAAGGTTTTTACCTCTTCCTGTTTTCCCATAATCAGTTCCAGCGAACATTTCATTCCTTTTGCCAGAGTTCCATGGGACGCAATTAAAATCTTCATTTAAAACTCCTCTTCCCTGTTGTCATTTTTTATATAATCATATACATAGGCAATCTCGCCGATGGGCAATTTCACACCGTAATGACTGCAGATTTCTTCAAAGCTGCTCTGCATCATATCAATGAATTCCCGGTGCTCATTTTCAAAATTTTCATATTCCACAGAGGTTATCTCCGCCTTTGTCACCAGACGCTCAATGAGACAGCAGATATGGATATACAGGCCGCAGATGGTTCTGCCTCCCAGCTGCCTGTGCATATGCTTCTGTAAGGTCTGCATGGCCGCTTCTACCATATTCAAAAGCGCCGGGGCATTCAGAATAGTCAGATACTGAACCACATTTTCCAGCGTGAAATTTTTCAGGAAATTACTCTCAAACTGCTGAATTTCTTCCTCATTCAGATAGTTGCGGAAGATTCCTTCTAACTGTTCCAGTGAATTTCCGGAAATCATATCCTCCAGGGCGATAAAGGGAACCTCCTTCAGCTTCGGATTGAAAACGCCAATCATGCAAAGTACGTTATACTTCTGAAAAATCTCTGCAGACTCCTGGTTTTTCACCAAATCATAATAATCGTAAACAATAGACTGAATCGGAAGGATCCGCGGCATACTCTCGTCAAACAGCTTTTTCATCCGCTCAGCAGATCGGATGCCTGACTCGCTGACAAAGATAATAGCTGCTTCCTTCTGCACCTTTTTTATCAGCCTTCCCT
>CAKROP010000448.1 GCA_934373375.1 uncultured Anaerosacchariphilus sp. | reverse complement strand
TGCTTTTCTGCCGTGTCAGACTGCTGAGCGGATTTACCCCATTTCCCGGAACGGGCTCTGCCGTCTCTTTCTTCTCAGGCTCCTCTTCTACCAGCTTCAGCTCTGGAATCATCTCACGTCCCATAAGTCCCTGGTGTACGGTCTCCCGCACGAACCGGTACAGCTGCTCCTGGTTAGAGAATCGTAACTCCATCTTCGTCGGATGTACATTCACATCCAGGAGCCCGCCGTCTATCGTAAAATGCAGCGCCGTAAACGGGTACTTATGCTGCATCATGAAGGTTCGATAGCCCTCTTCGATGCCCCGGGCGATCACATTACTCTTAATATATCTTCCATTGATAAAATAGTTCTCAAAGCCTCTGTTTCCCCTGGACACCGCCGGTTTCCCGATAAAGCCCGTAATCCGCACCGGTCCCTGCTCCGCGTCGATCTCCGCCAGATTGGCCGCGATCTCCCGGCCATAGATATGGTAAATCACATCCTTCAGGTTATGATTGCCCGAGGTGTGAAGCTTTGTCTGTCCATTGTTGATGAACTGGAAGGAAATGTCAGGACGGGACAGAGCCAGACGCTCCATCAGATCGCTGATATAACCGGCCTCGGTCATGGGGGACTTCAGAAACTTCCGCCTGGCCGGGGTGTTATAAAAGAGACTCCGCACCAGAAAGGTGGTGCCGTCCGGCGCAGCCATATCCTCCAGCTTCTTCTCCGCGCCGCCCTCGATGACGTAGCGCACGCCAGCGTCCGCGTCCCTGGTCTTCGTAATCAGCTCCACCATGGCGATGGACGCGATACTAGACAAGGCCTCACCGCGGAATCCCAGAGAAGCCACATGAAACAGATCCTCCACTACCCGGATTTTACTGGTGGAATGGCGCAAAAAGGCAACTGCCACCTGGTCGCGGTCGATGCCGCTTCCATTGTCAGTTACCCGGATAAAAGAGGTGCCGCCGTCCCTGATTTCTACCGTGACCGCCGTAGCGCCAGCGTCGATGGAATTTTCCACAAGCTCCTTGACCACGGAGGAGGGCCGTTCGATGACCTCTCCCGCCGCGATCTGATCGATTGTTTTCTGATCCAGTACCTGAATATTTGCCATCCGATCACCACCTGTTCTTAATCTTGTTCTGCAGCCGATAGATGGTATTGAGCGCGTCCAGCGGCGTCATATTACCCAGATCCATGTCCCGGATCTCGGTAATGATATCGTCATCCTTCACCGTATCGAAAAGGGAGATCTGCTCGGACTCCATGCTCATTTCCACCGGCATGGCCTTCGGCTTCAGAGAAATATCCGCTTCGCTTAACTCATCCACCAGCTCCTTTGCCCGGGCAATGACCGGCTCGGGCACGCCCGCCAGCTTGGCCACCTGGATGCCGTAGCTCTTGTCCGCGCCGCCCCGGATGATTTTCCGCAGGAACACGATGTCGTCGCCCTTTTCCTTGACGGCGATGCAGTAGTTATTCACACCCGCCAGGGATCCCTCCAGCTCGGTCAGCTCATGGTAATGGGTGGCAAACAGGGTCTTGGCCCCGAGAATCTTCGGATTGCTGATGT
>CAKROP010000447.1 GCA_934373375.1 uncultured Anaerosacchariphilus sp. | reverse complement strand
TCGGAAGGTCATTTCCAGCCGGAGCGGAGATAACAACCTTCTTAGCGCCTGCTGCGATATGAGCAGAAGCCTTCTCCTTGGAGGTGTAGAATCCGGTGCACTCCAGAACTACGTCTACGCCGATCTCTCCCCACGGAAGCTCTGCTGCGTTAGCCTTTGCGTAGATCTTGATCTCTTTGCCATCAACAATGATGGAATCTTCTGTTGCAGATACGGTATCTGCCAGAGCGTATTTACCCTGAGAAGAATCATATTTTAACAGGTGAGCAAGCATCTTCGGGCTTGTCAGGTCGTTGATTGCTACAACCTCATATCCCTCTGCGCCAAACATCTGTCTGAATGCAAGTCTGCCGATACGTCCGAAACCGTTAATCGCTACTTTTACTGCCATTTTAAATTTCCTCCTAAATATGAATTTAGATTATTCGTGGTTTTCCGCCCTTTTTCGGGACGGAGCCCAACCTGCCATTATTGTACCGAATCCCGTACAAAAATGCAAGTCCCAATTCCGCATTTTCCCGGGGATTGTGCAATTTTTGTCAGAACAGCGAATTTCCCGCCGATCTTTTTCTTGTCATTGTGTATTTTTTCAATTAAGATGGATGTATATTTGTTGCAGAGGTGAAAAATATGACTGCTGATTACCATTTACATTCCTGTTTTTCCGGGGACAGTGAGACGCCCACGGAGGAGATGATAAAAAAGGGCCTTGCACTGGGGCTTTCTCTTATGTGCATGACCGAGCACCTGGATCTGGATTACCCCTATTCCGATGTAAGCTTTGACCTGGATGCGGACGCTTATTTCCGGGAAATGCATCGGCTTCAGGAGGCCTACCGTGACCGCATGGAAATCCGTATCGGAGCAGAGCTTGGGACTCCAGCCCCAGCTGGGGGATGCTTACCGGCAATGGCTTTCGGACAAGTCCTTTGATTTTCTGATCGGCTCCACCCATCTGGTGGACCGGTTCGACCCGTATTATCCTGATTTCTGGGCTTCCTGCGACGCTGCTTCCGGCGTAAACCGGTACCTGGATGTGACCCTTCAGAACATCCGGGCTTTTGACGATTTTGATGTATACGGGCATATCGATTATATCATCCGCTATGTACCGGATGGGGAGCGCGTTTTTTCTTACAAAAAGCATGCCGATCAGGTGGACGCGATTCTGAAGCTGCTGATAGAAAAGGGCAAAGGCATCGAAATCAACACCGGCGGCTACAAGGCCGGACTTTCCGAGCCAAACCCCTGTCACGACGTGCTGCGCCGCTATAAGGAGCTTGGCGGGGAAATCATTACCATGGGATCGGACGCCCATACGACGGAGTATGTGGCGTATCGGTTCGCGGACGCCAAAGAAGTGCTCAAAGAATGCGGATTCCGGTATTTTACGGTATTCCGAGAGCGGAAGCCGGAGTTTGTGCCATTATAAATATGTTCTGTTATATAGAAAAAGGCTGCTGCAAAATGATGATTTCTCTATTTTGCAACGGCCTCTTCTTCTCATTCTTCCCAGAGTATCTTCATCCACTAATCCTCTATCAGCTCGTGCTCTGTAAGCT
>CAKROP010000446.1 GCA_934373375.1 uncultured Anaerosacchariphilus sp. | reverse complement strand
GTCGTAGGCAATACCCTGCCGGATATGGTAGTTACCATTGTGATCTACGTGATTGCAGAGAAGCTGGCAGGAGAGAAGAAGTAGACGTTACATAAAAGAATGGAAAGATGGGCAACACCTGATAAAAACGGGATCGGAGAAAGGAATCTCCGATTCCGCTTTTTATTTGCCTGTCAGCGTGGTAGAATAAAACAAAATGTGCGAAGGAAGCAAAAGAGAATACAGGAGGAAGAAACACCATGTCGCAGAAAAAAGCAGAAAATTACTTGGAACAAAAAGGTTTCTTAGATCACGTAATCCGTCTGGAGGCATCCACCGCCACCGTGGCGGAGGCAGCGGACGCATTGGGTGTGGAGCCGGGCATGATTGCCAAGACCATGTCCTTTCTGCAGGATGACCAGCCGATATTGATACTGACGGAAGGAACGGCCCGGGTGGACAATCGAAAGTATAAGGATACCTTTCATAGTAAGGCGAAAATGATTCCCTTTGAAGAGGTAGAGCAGTGGATCGGCCATGCGCCGGGCGGGGTCTGCCCCTTCGGCATCAACGATGGCGTGAAGGTCTATCTGGATGAGAGCCTGCGTCAGTTCGAGACTGTGTATCCGGCTGCTGGGGACGCTCACAGCGCGGTGAAGCTCACCATTCCGGAACTGGAAGAGGTGGCGGGAGCTGAAGGATGGGTGGATGTCTGCAAGGAAATTCAGTAAGGATATCTGTCCCTATTATCATGAACTGTAAATCTGCGGGATAAAATTCTGCTTTTCTGTAGTAAACCTGAAAAAGAAGCGTTTATATAAGTAAAGGGAAGAGACGGAGGATTAACCTATGAAAAAAAGACTTATCCTGTTACTGATAACAGCCGTTGCAGCCACATTCCTGACAGCCTGCGCCGGAAGCGCACAGACTCAGGACACAGTCGGAGCCGAGCCCCAGGTACAGACCGCCGACGCAGTGTCTGAGGAGGAGAGCACAGATGGTTCCGGTGACGCGGTCACACTGCCTGATCTCACGGAATCCTGCCCGGTGGCTTATGCGCCCTGTGTTCGGGTGAACGGCGTCATTTACCAGGATACCGGGTTCTTAAGCAGCATGGTCGGCTGCGGTAATATGGACGGAAAGATTACCTCTGTGGTGGAAAGTACCCAACTGCCGGCCAAAGACGATGAAGCCAATTTCGGAAAAGGGTATGGCTACCAGTTCGGCGCGGACGACAGCCTGCTTGTGTACTGGGACGACGAACCCCATATCTTCCGGAATGTGGATTCTGCGGATACGTCGATCCCGGCGGAGGTACTGCATTTCACAGCCAAAGTAAAGGAAGTAAACGAGGGAAATCTTCTGGTGACTTACATCGCTGTGGCCGACGGTTTTCAGGAAATGTCCGCAGGCGACTATGTGGTTTCCACAGACAATCTGACAGCTCAGGTGCAGCCCGGCGACACTGTGGAGATCTGGTTTAGCGGTTACATCCAGGAGACCTACCCGGCCCAGATAGGTCAGGCCTATCGGATCGAAAAAATGAATGAAAAATAGAAAAGTCGTCAAAATGTCGATGATACACAA
>CAKROP010000445.1 GCA_934373375.1 uncultured Anaerosacchariphilus sp. | reverse complement strand
CGGGGCTGAACAACTTCAAGGTGCTTTCGATTACCGACACGCGGTTTGACGAGCAGTTCGGCTTTACGGAGGAGGAAGTACGGACGATTCTGGAGATGTATCATCTGGAATCACATCTGGCTGAGATGAAGGAATGGTACGACGGATATCATTTCGGAGATGCGGATGTCTACTGCCCCTGGGATGTGATGAATCATGTGGACAGACTGCTGGGGGAACCGGACGCGGAGCCTCAGGCTTACTGGATTCACACCAGCGGAAACGATTTGGTAAAGCGATTTATCGATAAAGCGGATAAAACCACGCAGGATGAAATTGAACAGCTGGTTGCCGGAAAGTCCATTGAAAAACAGGTGCGTCTGGAGCTGACCTATGATGAGATTGACAATAGTATCGAGAATCTCTGGAGTGTGTTATTCACCACCGGTTATCTGACCCAGGAGGGAAAACCGCGAAACGGTGTGTGCAGGCTGTGTATTCCCAATGAAGAGGTAAGGGAAGTTTTTAAGTACCAGATAAGAGAACTGTTTCAGAATACGGTTCTGAAGGATGTAGATGAGCTTCGGGCCTTCTGGAAAGCGTTGGAGAGCGGGAACGCAGAAGAAGTGGAAGAACGGCTGACCAGAGCGCTTGGCAAAACCATCAGTATATTCGATATCCGGAAGACGGAGGCGGAAAGCGTCTACCACGCGTTCCTGGCGGGCATGCTGACCGTCAACGCCACCTGGGGCGTGATGTCAAACCGGGAAGGCGGCGACGGCCGCGCGGATATCATCGTGGAGCAGGAAAATCCGGACGCGGGAATGATTCTGGAACTGAAGCGGGCAGATACTCTGGCAGAATTGGAGGAGCGCTGCAGGAAGGCGATAGAGCAGATTCATGAGCGCCGGTATGATGAATACCTGAGAAATGAAGGACGAAATGATATCTGGGCTTATGGAATAGCCTTTTACAAAAAGAGATGCAGAGTGATTGCAGAAAAATTGTAGGTAAATGATAAATTTACCCTTGCATTTCCCGGAAAAATATAGTAGAATAACGACCAGTGCATAAGGGAGTAGTTGGCGCCCCAGGGCGTGACAAAATCAACACATTGGCCATAAAGCCTGGTTTTGTATGAAATAACGAGACTTATCCGCAGAAGTAATTCTGCGGGTAGGTCTCTTGTTTTATATATGGGCTTGTACGCCGGAGTAAAAAGAAAAAGGAGAATTTCGTTATGGGATTGGTAGAGCTTTTCATTCTTGCGGTAGGATTATCCATGGACGCCTTCGCCGTGTCAGTCTGTAAGGGCCTGGCGGTGCAGAAGGTGGGCGTGAAGGAGTGCTGCATCGTAGGCGTCTGGTTCGGAGGGTTTCAGGCCCTGATGCCACTGACCGGGTATCTGCTGGGTACCCAGTTCAAGGACTACATCACCAGCATTGACCACTGGATCGCCTTTGTGCTTCTGGCTATCATCGGAATCAATATGATTCGGGAATCCAGAGAGCGGGACGACGACAATGAGGTCTGTCCGAAGGAAGAGAATCCGTTCGCGTTCAAAACCATGCTGATGCTGGCCGTAGCCACCAGCAT
>CAKROP010000444.1 GCA_934373375.1 uncultured Anaerosacchariphilus sp. | reverse complement strand
GATATAAAGAAAAGTATAATATAGATGAGCCTAAAATCATGGTATAGGTGAAAATTCGGCATTACGAAGAAGGGAGAGGAAACTATCCATGTCAAATAAAAGAACCATAAATATAGATATATTCAACGACTCCATAACCTTCATAAAAGAAACCGAAAACCTAAAGAAAGCCCTCGAAAAATCCCTCGCCAATCAAAAACTATATTTGGAAAAGGATGAAATAACGATACCGGCCAATCCAAAAAGAAACTGCAAAACAATTGTTTCTGGAAAAAGAAGCTTTGAAGCCGCCTCCCGCTATGCAAGGGAAGGAAAAAAGGTTTGTGTACTTAATTTTGCCTCGGCGACAAATCCTGGTGGTGGGGTGACGCGTGGAAGTTCGGCACAGGAAGAAGGATTGTGCCGATGCAGTACCCTGTATCCGTGCCTGGATACCGAGGATATGTGGCGGAGGTTTTATCTTTCGCATAGGCGGGCAAAAGCTCCGCTTTATAATGATGACTGTATTTATACCCCGGGTGTGGTGGTGTTTAAAAGCGATACCGTTCATCCTGAGCTGATGCAGGAAAGGGACTGGTATCAGGTGGACGTAATTACCTGTGCAGCCCCAAATCTCAGAGCAATTCCAAGCAATTCGATGAATCCCTGCGCTGGGGATACGGCAGCAGATATCGAAAAAGAACGGTTGTATGAACTTCATTTACACAGAATGGAGCGGATTATGAAGATAGCGGCAGCCAATGGG
Organism: uncultured Anaerosacchariphilus sp.; assembly: GCA_934373375.1. Taxonomy (GTDB): domain Bacteria; phylum Bacillota; class Clostridia; order Lachnospirales; family Lachnospiraceae; genus Laedolimicola. The sequence goes on along the minus strand of CAKROP010000444.1, from coordinate 835 downwards.
GCAGAAGTATTGATTCTGGGAGCATTTGGGTGTGGAGCATTTTGCAATCCGCCGGAAATTGTGGCGGAAGCGTGGAAAACCATTCAGAGTAAGTATGAGGGTTATTTTGAGACAATTGAGTATGCTGTATTTTGCAGTAAACAGGATACTTCGAATTACGATACTTTCAGTAAAGTATTCGATTCAAAGAAAACCTTTGATTTAAGCAGATTTTCCGAAGCGCACGCGGAAAATTATCAGAAGGCCCTTGCGGAGGTAAAGGACGGATATAAACGGACGCACTGGATGTGGTATATTTTCCCTCAGATAGCAGGATTGGGAATGAGTCCTACTTCCCGATTTTACGCGATCGCGAACCTGGAAGAAGCGAAAGCCTATTTAAAGGATCCAGTTCTCGGGGCGCATACGCTGGAATTATGCCAGGCATTGCTGCAGCTGAAAAGCCGGGACGCGGCAGCGGTATTCGGCTGGCCAGATGATATGAAGCTGAAATCCTGTATGACTCTGTTTGAACAGGCAGATCCGGAACAGCCGATATTTGGGCAGATTTTGGATGAATTTTTTATGGGGGAAAGAGATCAGAATACGATAGAGATTTTGAAAAAAATGGAACGGTAAAATATTTCCGAGAACGAGGTGGCAAATATGGAAAAAGACCCATTCAAACAGTATATAAAAGAATCCGAGCCTGATAAAGCCAGCAAAAGTTACGCTTGGAGCACAGCCATCGGACTTCAGGCCGTGGATGGGCTCAAGCCGTCGAAATATTTGATTGATACTGCCATTCAGAATATTGAAGGCAAAATCACGATGAAAGAAGCACAGAGTCTTATTG
>CAKROP010000443.1 GCA_934373375.1 uncultured Anaerosacchariphilus sp. | reverse complement strand
TTGTTGATGGTCTCCACCATATGCACCGGGATGCGGATGGTGCGCGCCTGATCGGCAATGGCTCTTGTGATAGCCTGACGAATCCACCAGGTAGCATAGGTACTGAATTTATATCCTTTTCGGTAATCGAACTTCTCTACCGCCTTGATAAGTCCTAAGTTTCCTTCCTGAATCAGATCCAGGAACAGCATACCGCGGCCCACGTAGCGCTTCGCTATGCTGACTACCAGTCGAAGATTGGCCTCGGCCAGACGCTTTTTCGCGTCCTCGTCGCCTTCTTCCATACGCTTTGCCAGTTCAATCTCCTCGTCTGCGCTCAGAAGGGGAACCTTACCGATCTCCTTCAGATACATACGAACCGGGTCCTCGATGCTGACGCCGTCGGGAATGGAGAGGTCTAACTGCTCCACGTCCATGTCGTCGTCATCCTCTGCCAGAAGCAGGGCGTCGTCGGGCTCGTCCCCATCGCCGGTAATCCGAAGCACGTCGATATTATTGGCCTCCAGATACTCCAGGATTTTCTCCATATGATCCGGATCCAGATCAAACTCCGCAAAGAAGTCGCTGATCTCCTGGTACTCCAGAATATTCTTTTTCTTCTTCGCCATTACCAGAAGCTCTTTTAATTTCTCCTCAAACTTTGCTGCGTTTTCTTCCATGTTGTTCCATCCTTCCATAACTTGTTAGTATTTTATCCTTAATCCAGTGAAATATGCAGTTTCTGAAGCTCCCGCCGCTCCTGTATCAGCTTTTGCAGTCCCGCCATATCGGTGGGCGCAAGCTCTTTTCCTCTGCGGTTCAATGCTTCCTGCCGGATTTTGTAAATGGTCTCCTGCAGGGCTTTTTCATTCTCCTCTCTGGTCTCCACCTGCTTTAACTGGGCGTTGAATACAGCTGCGGCCTCCCGCTGCTCCTCCGCGTTTTCAAAACGGCTTAAAATTCCGGCGGGGTTTAATTTTCCCTGTTGGTCCTGCTGCTCATACAGCATCCGCGCAATCTCAGCGTACAGTGGCACGCTGAAATCTTCCGGACGGATATAACGCCTTATAACCCGGGAATACTGCTCATCGGAAATCATCCAGGTAAGTAATAGCTTCTGGGACGCCGCTGTTCCCTCATCCTTTTCTTTTTTACCGGACGATACGTCCCGGGGGCGCGGCGACGGAGCCTGTCCGCCTAAGGATAGACCCAGCTGGTTGACCTTCCGCCGCAGGGCCTCGTAGCCGGTGCCATATTTGGCCGCTATGGCCTCGATATAATTATTGCGCTCAATTTCATCGGAAAAACCCAAAAGCTTCTTCGAGGTTTCATCAAAAAATGCCGTCTTCTGGGCCGGATCCTTTAAGTTATACTGACGCTCCAGCACCTCAACCTCAAAGAGGAAGCTGCTCTGAGCCTCGTCGATACGCTGCTGAAAGGCATCGCGCCCCATATTTTTGATAAATTCATCCGGATCCTTGTAGGGCTTCATATTGATGACCCGCATAGTCAGTCCCGCTTCCTTCAGAATCGGGATCGCCCGGAGAGCTGCTTTGGTTCCGGCCTCGTCGCTGTCGTAGGTCACCAGCACCTCGTCGGCGTAGCGCTTCATGAGAATTGCCTGCTGGGTGGT
>CAKROP010000442.1 GCA_934373375.1 uncultured Anaerosacchariphilus sp. | reverse complement strand
AGCCGGAGGTCATCAGCAGCTGCTTAAACTGCTGGGGAGCCTGAGGCAGAGCGTAAAACTTGCCCGGATGGTTTCTGGACGGTACCAGATAATCTCTTGCTCCCTCCGGAGAAGAGCAGGTCAGAATTGGCGTGGTAATCTCCAGGAAGCCGTGGTCGGTCATGCTTCTGCGAAGCTCTGCTACCACGTTGCTGCGCAGTACGATGCGCTCCTTGACAGCCGGGTTACGGAGATCCAGATAACGGTATTTCAGGCGGGTATTCTCGTCCGCCTCCTTGGAACGGTTGATCTCGAAGGGCAGCTCGTTGTAACGGCAGCGTCCCAGCACCTGAATGTCGGTGGGAACCACCTCGATTTCACCGGTGGGCAGCGCCGCGTTCTTGCTGGAACGCTCCCGGACCACGCCTGTAATGGACAGGGTGGACTCGGTGTTGACGCCGGACAGCTTCGCCATCATTTCCTCGGTCTCGATAACGGCCTGGGTGGTTCCGTAGAAATCTCTCAGGATCAGGAAGCCCAGGTTCTTGCTGACTTTACGCAGGTTTTCATACCAGCCTACCAAAGTGACAGTTTCACCCACGTTGGCGAGACGCAGCTCGTTGCAGGTGTGTGTTCTTGACTGAAACATAATTTTTTCCTCTCTTATCTATCGCTGTTATTATGATTTAGAACAAGCCCGGAAGATCTGCCAGCGACACTTCGGTCTGCTCTCCGGTAGCCATGTCCTTTACATTGGCCGCGCCTTTTTCCAGCTCGTCCGCGCCAATGATGACAACCTTCTTCGCGCCGATTTTATTGGCGTACTTCATCTGCGCCTTGACGCTTCGATCCATGTAATCGGTCTCCACAATCAGACCGTGGCTGCGGATCTCATTGACCAGCTTATAGGCCTTCGCTTTCGCCTCTGCACCCAGAATTCCCACATAGAGATCGGGTGTTTCCATGGCCGGAACCTCCACGCCCTCTTTCTCCAGGAAATACAGGATACGCTCGATACCCATACCGAAGCCTACAGACGGAATATCCTGCTTCTCGTCGATCTCATGAATCAGGCCGTCGTAGCGTCCGCCTCCGCAGAGGGTGAAGCCATCGGAATTCACGAACTCAAATACGGTCTTGGTATAGTAATCCAGACCGCGGACGATACCGGTATCCACCTCAAAGGGAACGCCAAGCTCGGTCAGCAGATGCTGAAGCTCGTCAAAATGGTTCTTGCACTCCTCGTCCAGATAGTCAATGGTACGGGGCGCGTCCTTGACGATCTCCTTGCACTCCGGAACCTTGCAGTCGATGACACGCATGGGGTTCTTCTGCATACGCTCCCGGCAGGTGGGACACAGGGCTTCCTCATGCTTACGCAGGTACGCAAGCAATGCGTCATTGTAATCCTTCTTGCAGTTGGGGCAGCCGATGCTGTTGATATGAAGCTTTACATCCTTGAGGCCCAGCTTTTTAATCAGGGTCGCTGCCAGGGAAAGGACCTCTACCTCTGCCAGCGGGCTCTTAGAACCCACAAACTCCACGCCAAACTGATGATGCTGACGGAGACGGCCGCTCTGGGGCTTCTCGTAACGGAAAGCCTGGGTCACATAGTAGAGCTTGGTGGGCGCCGGGTTGG
>CAKROP010000441.1 GCA_934373375.1 uncultured Anaerosacchariphilus sp. | reverse complement strand
CGAAAGGGCAGTTTGATAAAACCGCAAGACTGCTTTTTCGTTTACACCAACTCCGATTGTTTCCTTAACAATTTGTATTCTGAAATGATTTACGGGAGGAAACCTGCTCTATGAATAAAAAAATATGGGATTTATATGCACCATTCTATAAGACTGCGATGAAAGCAGACTCTAAAATATATGAGAAGATGTATGTGCGTATTTCCAAAGTAATACGGAATAAAGAAGTTCTGGAGATTGCCACCGGTCCTGGACTCTTTGCAAAGAACATTGCGGGTTCTGCAAAAAGAATGATTGCAACAGACTATTCCGAAGGGATGATTGCTCAGGCAAAAAAGGGGAGATATCCTTCCAACCTTATCTTTGAAGTGGCGGATGCAACCAACCTTCCTTATGAAGACGATTCCTTTGATGTGGTGCTGATTGCGAATGCGCTTCATATTATTCCGGAACCTGAAAGAGCTCTTTCGGAGATCGACAGAGTGCTTAAAGATAAAGGAATTCTTATTGCCCCGACATTTGTTAATCATCAGGGCGGTGCCGTAAGCAGGCTCTGGTCAAAAATGCTTAAGATTGGTGGTGTCCGATTTGAGCATGAATGGAGTAAAAACGATTACGAGGATTTTCTGAAAAAGAATGGCTGGAAGGTAGTAAACAGCAAATCTCTGGGAGCACGAATAACTATGGATTATGTAGAATGTGTGAGAAGCTGAGGGTGATTCCGGGTAGGAGAGGAACAAGCATGATACAAGAATGCGTTTTTTTATACTGATGTGATAAAATAAATACAGCGTAAATGTAATATACCTATATGTTAGCCAAAGCTAACGTTTAACAGGAGGACAATAACCATGATGGAATACACGAACAAATACTGGAAAATGCTTATGCCGCTTATCAAGCGAAGTCTTACAAAGCGCCTTGGAAAGGAAGAAACAGCTGAACTGATAAAAAAAGCGGATACCGTTTACCGGGACATGCTGAATCGCATAGATGACGTCGGAAAGGACAATCCAATGGCTTCGAACATCTACGAGTGCCTGGTTTTCCTGGCGGTATGGAAAGCGTCGGACGGTAAGATTACAGTTGACGGACTGCGGGAAATAACCCGCGAAATAATGAGCACTCCGATCCTGAAAGCTGCCGGACTTTACATAAACGCCAACAAGCCCACCGGCATAAAGCGCATAGGGAAAATGATGACGAACAGTGCAAAATGGATCGACGAACACCCGCAGTACAGAGCAGCTTCATGGGATTTCAACTTTGATCCGGGCAAGCATTCGGAGGGCTTTTACTACCACTTTACGAGATGTCCGCTGAATACGTTCGCGCACCGGGAGGGATATCTGGAAGTCCTGCCCGTTATGTGCGAAATAGACCTGCTGACTGCCGGGCTTATGCACGCTAAGCTTATCCGCGAGCAGACACTGGCTTCCGGCGGAGAGATGTGCGACTACTGGTTTGTCGGCGACAAAAGTATGGCGGCGAAGTAAACGGAGGTATGATATATGCAACACGAATGTAAAATTCCAGTTTGTTAAATTGGAAAATACGAAGTTGGCGAAGGAGGACTTATGACAATCCATGAATATGGCAAGGACAACCAAAAGATCATTGTGCTGATCCATCCGTC
>CAKROP010000440.1 GCA_934373375.1 uncultured Anaerosacchariphilus sp. | reverse complement strand
TCTGTCATCTTACCGCACCTCCTTCGCAAATCCGCCCGTCAGATCAAAGGCATGATTCATGGGGCCGGATCCTTTTCCAAGATCCAGCATGGCTCCCAGCGCGCCGGAGATATAATCCTTCGCCCGCTTTACCGCTTCCGGAAGAGCATAGCCCTTGGCCAGATTGGAAGCAATAGCGCTGGAAAGGGTACAGCCGGTTCCGTGGGTATTGGGATTGTCAATGCGCTTGCCCTCAAACCAGCGGCCTTCCCCATTTGCATAGAGATAATCATTGGCGTCATTGATACTGTGCCCGCCCTTTAATAAAACGGCGCAGCCATAGGTTTTGCTGATTTTCTCTGCTGCAGCCAGCATATCTTCTTTGGTTTTGATGGTCATTCCGGACAGAATCTCCGCCTCCGGGATATTGGGCGTCACCACCTCTGCCAGAGGCAGCAGCTCCTTTTCCAGTGTCTCCACCGCATCTGTCTTCAGAAGCACTGAGCCGCTGGTAGCTACCATGACCGGATCCACCACGATATGCTTCGCCTCGTAATCACGCAGCTTTTCTGCAATCACACGGATCAGTTCGCTTGCGGATACCATTCCGATTTTGACTGCGTCCGGGAAAATATCCTCGAATACCGCGTCAATCTGCTGTCCCAAAAATTCCGGAGTTGCCTCCTGAATTGCTCTTACGCCGGTGGTGTTCTGCGCTGTCAGTGCGGTAACCGCTGTCATCGCGTACACTCCATTCATGGTCATGGTCTTCAGATCTGCCTGAATGCCGGCGCCTCCGCAGGAATCGCTGCCTGCGATTGATAATGCTGTTCTCATTTGTGTTTTCCTCTTTTCCTTTGTTTTCGCATTATTTTTCTATCGCGACAGAGAGTGGTGCCCCCGGTCTGCCGCTTTCACGGGCTTTATGCGCCCGTTACTATCTCTTTTATCTTTTCCTTCAGATTTCCCGCTGCTTTTTGGATATCCGCCGCTCCGAAGATAGCGGAAACCACAGCCGCTCCGGCCATGCCGCCGCCCCGGATCTCTGTGATATTCTCTGCAGTGATACCGCCGATGGCCACCGCCGGAAGCTGTACGGAGGTACAGATTTCACAGAGCTGCTCTCTGGTAATCCGAATAGCCGTTGTCTTGGTGGGCGATGGAAATACGGCTCCTACGCCCATATAGTCCGCGCCTGCCTGCCCTGCCTTCTTCGCCTGCTCTACCGTCTTACAGGTAGCCCCGATGATAAAGTCCGCCGGAACCCGGGCGCGAATCTCACTGACCGGAGCGTCCTCGATCCCCACGTGGACGCCGTCCGCGCCACTTTTCAGAGCCACCTCCACATTGTCGTTGATGATGAGCGGAACGCCGTGGCGATGACAGATTTCCTTTACCCGGACAGATTCCTGCAGAAATTCCTCTTCCGGAAGATTCTTTTCCCGCAGCTGCAGGATCGTCACGCCTCCCGCCAGAGCTTCCTCGATCTGCTCTTCCAGCGTCTGCCTGCCGGTCCAGTGCCGATCCGTCACCGCGTAGAGCAGCAGCATCTCTTTCTTAAATTTCATTCTATCTTATCCCCTTCTGTGTGTTCGCCGTCTGTTCTGCCTTTTCTGAAAAGGCTGACAGGTAGCATCCCGGCGCTTCACATACCATAG
>CAKROP010000439.1 GCA_934373375.1 uncultured Anaerosacchariphilus sp. | reverse complement strand
GGCAGCACCTGAAGGAGCCTCTGCTTGAGGCCGAAGGCCGAGTTAGGCGGTCAGGTGCGTATAAGCCGCCTGCGAGGAGTAGGAAAATGTGCGTGTTCTCACAGGGGAATCTTTTTGTCCCGGCAGTACACAATATAAACGTATTTTCACAAAGACATTTTTCTGTCCCGGCAGTACACAACATGAAAAAAAATGCATCTCCCAGTTGAAAAAACACGATTTATGTTCTATAGTAATAATAATACGGAATTTTCTACACTAAAGTAACGCATCAAAGGGGAGATGAAAAAATGAACTTAAACTTAGCAGTCATATCCGGCGACGGCATCGGGCCGGAGGTCGTGCGGGAGGCAAGAAAAGTCCTTGACCGTATCGCAGAAAAATATGGACATGAGATTCATTACACAGATTTACTGATGGGCGGAGCATCCATCGACGTTCACGGCGTACCGCTCACTGACGAAACCATCGAAATTGCCAAAAAGAGCGACGCAGTCCTCATGGGATCCATCGGCGGCAACGCAGCCACCTCGCCCTGGTACAAGCTGCCGGCAGACCGTCGCCCCGAGGCAGGACTTTTAAAGCTTCGTAAATCCTTAGGTCTCTTCGCAAATCTGCGTCCGGCCATCCTGTATAAAGAGCTCCGGGACGCCTGCCCGCTCCGTAAAGACATCAGTGACAAGGGCTTCGATCTGATGATCATGCGCGAGCTGACCGGAGGTCTCTACTTTGGAGCCAGGGAGACAAAAGAAGTAGACGGCGTCATGACCGCCATTGACACCCTGACCTATAACGAGCATGAAATCCGCCGCATCGCAAAGCGCGCCTTCGACATCGCGGGCAAGCGCAGAAAGAAAGTGTGCAGCGTAGATAAAGCCAACGTGCTGGATTCTTCCAGACTCTGGAGAAAAGTTGTGGAAGAAGTGGCAAAGGAATATCCGGATATCGAGCTGATCCATATGCTGGTAGACAACTGCGCTATGCAGCTGGTCAAAGACCCGGCCCAGTTCGATGTGATTCTGACTGAGAATATGTTCGGCGATATCCTCTCCGATGAAGCCAGCATGGTAACCGGTTCCATCGGAATGCTGGCCAGCGCCAGCCTGAACGACACCAAATTCGGTCTTTACGAGCCCAGCGGCGGATCCGCCCCGGACATTGCGGGACAGAATATCGCGAACCCCATCGCAACCATCCTGTCCGCAGCTATGATGCTGCGTTACAGCTTCGACCTGGATAAAGAGGCAGACGCCATTGAGCAGGCCGTCCAGCAGGTACTGACAGAGGGGTACCGCACCGGAGACATTATGTCCGAAGGCTGCAAGAAGGTAGGAACCACAGAGATGGGCGACCTGATCGCAGAGAGAGTATAATACAGTATTTATTATAGAAGGAGAACGAAACATGAGAAGTGACGCAGTAAAAGAGGGTATGCAGCAGGCGCCCCACCGCAGCCTGTTTAACGCGCTGGGCCTGACAGAAGAAGAAATGAAGAAGCCGCTGGTCGGCATCGTGAGTTCCTATAATGAGATCGTACCGGGACATATGAACCTGGATAAAATCGTAGAAGCCGTAAAGCTTGGCGTCGCCATGGGCGGCGGTACTCCGATTGTATTCCCGGCTATCGCAGTCTGCGACGG
>CAKROP010000438.1 GCA_934373375.1 uncultured Anaerosacchariphilus sp. | reverse complement strand
CCGTTCCACCACCTGCATGCCGGTACCCAGGTAGTCGGTGGTTCCAAGGAGCATCGTTAAGATGATAATCAGGACGCCGGACACCAGGGGGCGCACGAAGGCATTTTTAATTTTTTCCGCAAAGAACTCTTCTGTTTTATGTAAGACGACGCAGAACAGGATACTGACTGCGGCGCAACAAAAGCCCAGAAACAGGATTTTGCCTGCATTTGGGATATTGAATTCCGGCAGGCTTCCCAAGGCGAATCGCTCTCCGGTCAGGCCAAAGTGGCAGGCAACGCCGTAGGCGATGTAGGACGCCACCACGCAGGGCACCAGAGCCGCGTAGTGCATGATGCCGACGCTTACGACTTCCATAGAAAAGACAGTCGCTGCCATGGGGGTTCCAAATAAAGCAGAAAAGGCGGCACTCATGCCAGCCATAATCATGACGCGGCGATCATTTTCGTCGATACGCAGAATTTTTCCCAGGAAGTTGCCGATGCTTCCGCCCAGCTGCAGGGCCGCGCCCTCACGTCCGGCGGAACCGCCGAAGAGATGGGTCAGGATCGTAGAGATGAAGATCAGCGGCGCTGTCTTTAAGGGTATCTCACGCTCCGCGTGAATGGCATCCAGAACCATGTTGGTGCTGCTGCGCTCCTGCTTGCGCTCCCATTTGTACATCCAGACAATCAGAACGCCCGCAAAGGGCAGGCCGTACAGAATCCAGGGATGAGCCATACGAAAAGACGTAGCCATGGAAACGCCTTTTCCGAAGGCGGTTCCCACAAGACCCAGAGCCAGGCCGGTCAGTGCAGCGAATATCAGCCATTTTGCAAGAACGACTAATCGGTTCCAGATGGTAATCCGGAACCGATTTTCAAGCTGCGGGACTACGTCCCGCAGCTCCTCTTTTTTATTGGTTTGTTCATCCATTACGGTTTTACCACAATATTAATGATTCTTCCGGGCACGTAAATTTCTTTTACGATGGTGCCCTTCAGCCAGTCTGTTACTACTTCCTTACCCGCCGCGATAGCGTCTTCCTTGGCCGCGCTGCTGGAAATGGTAACGGTTCCACGGGTCTTACCATTGACCTGTACGGCGATCTCGATCTCGTCGTCCTTCATGGCTTCCTCATCCGCATCCGGCCATCCATGAGCAAATACAGTCTCGCTGTGACCCAGCTGCTCCCAAAGCTCCTCTGCGATATGCGGAGCGAAAGGCGCAATCAGGGTTACGGCTGTCTCCAGTGTCTCTTTGTCCAGACCATCCTGGCGCTTTGCCAGATCGATGAGCTTGTTATTGTACTCCATGAAACCGGAGATAACGGTGTTCAGGCTGAAGCTGTTCAGACGGGTGGTGATATCATAGACCATCTTGTGACGGATCTTGACGCTCTCCGGAGTTTCCGCGGTTCCCTTGTCCTTGTTGTCCAGAACCAGGTTCCAGAAACGCTTCAGGAAACGGGATACGCCGTCGATTCCTCTGTCGTCCCATTCAGCATCCAGCTCGGGCGGTCCTACGAACATCTCATACATTCTCAGGGCGTCGCAGCCGTAATCGCGGATCAGGTCGTCCGGGGAAACCACGTTTCCTTTGGACTTACTCATCTTGATTCCGTTCTTACCTGTGATCATACCCTGGTTGAACAGCTTGGTGAAGGGCTCGTCGAA
>CAKROP010000437.1 GCA_934373375.1 uncultured Anaerosacchariphilus sp. | reverse complement strand
AGCAATCACAGAACATTTCTATGATAATGCAGGTTTTGGTCCCACAGCAGGAGCTTTATGTGAAAGCGGAAGAGGAAACAAAGGTAATGTTTATCGACTATGAGCATGTGATCAAACGGTGCGAGAATGCATGCTGGCATCACAGTCAGCTGGTCAGCAATCTTTTTCAGATGACCGCCCTGCAGTCCAGGCAGCAGATGGAACGGATTTATGTGTTGTCCAGATCCACCACAAGAAAGAAAATTCTGGCGTATTTGCATCACCTTTCAGCAGAAAAGAACAGTCGGAAGCTCCGTCTTCCCATGTCCTACACAGCACTGGCGCAGTATTTGAGCGTGGATCGCAGCGCCATGACGCGGGAACTGAAAAGCCTGGAGAAGGAAGGGATTCTCGAGAAAGATGGCCGGAATATCTGCCTGAAAGCAGGCAGATGTGGTTGACGTACCAACCATAAATTGGTAAAATAATGCAGACAGGAGTCGAAAAGCGACGAAGCCTGTCTGCATTGCGTTTGAGCAGTGCAAGTCTATTTTACATTCTTACGAAAGATAAAGTTCAGATGCATCTCAGATCGAGATGGGATTCCGAAGAAGGGTAACTGTAGTACGGAGTGACAAAAACACATTAATTATTATAAATAGAATGTGCTTACGTCGCTCTAATGATTGACAATCACACATTATATAAGTAAAATATAATGTGTGATTGTCGGAAATGAGGTGAAAACATGAGTGACAGGGAAAAAATGGTGGAGTTGTTGAAAAAGTCTACGGATGGCATTATTACTGCTGCACAGGTGACAGAAGCAGGAATGCATCGAAGTGTACTGCAGGCGCTGGTAGAGAGTGGTGAAATCTATCGTTTCGGAAAGGGATTATATATGCGAAACGATGTATGGGAAGATGATTTTTACATGCTTCAGCGAAAGTATGGACGTGGAATTTATTCTCATGGGACGGCGCTTTACCTGTTAGGGTATTCGGATCGCACACCGGCAAGATATACGATGACATTTCCAAAAGGCTATAATGCACCGTCGCTGAAGGAAGAGAATCTTACAGTGAAGCGCGTGGTAGCGGATAATTATGATTTTGGAGTGACAGAAATTAAATCTCCGTCGGGCAATCCGATCCGGGTGTATAATCTGGAACGCACATTGTGCGATATTATGCGTGGAAGCGGTATAGACATCCAGATAGCAGGTGAAGCGATGAAACGCTATGCAGAGTCAAAAACCAAAGATATCCATCATCTTTTACAATATGCGGAACAGCTCCGGGTAAAACCCAGGGTATTACGATATCTGGAGGTGCTGTTATGATAACGACGAATCCGATGCAGTTGAAAGCATTTATAAAAAAGAAGGCAGAAAGCTTTTGACATTGATATCAAAAGGAAACGCCATATTGATATCAATGTCAAAAGTGACTTTAGCGATTCAGAATAAAGTACCCAAGCACCCCCTCCGCGATCAGAATACACGGCATCCCCACCACAAAATACCAGTGCTTCGTCTTATGCCGGAACACCTGCATGCCGGCGATGGAGCCGATGCTTCCGCCAAGGAGGGCGGAGAGGAAGAGGGTTTTCTCGGGGATGCGCCATTTGTGGCGGCGGGCCCGGGATTTATCGGCGCCCATCAGGGCGAAGGCGATGAG
>CAKROP010000436.1 GCA_934373375.1 uncultured Anaerosacchariphilus sp. | reverse complement strand
CTCAAAGCAGCCGGTGGTCACCATGGTGACGGTCTTGCTGCCGGGTTTTTTCATGACGCGCATTGTCAAACACATGTGCTCAGCCTCCAGCATGACGATAACGCCCTGGGGATTCAGGCTTTCCTCCAGCGCGTCCGCGATCTGGGACGTGAGCTTTTCCTGAATCTGGGGTCTTCTGGCAAATACATCTACGGTACGGGCCAGCTTGCTTAAGCCTACTACCTTACCGTTCGGTATATACCCGATATGTGCTTTTCCGTAAAAGGGGAGTAAATGATGTTCGCACACGGAATAGAAGGTGATATCCTTCTCTACTACGATGTCGTTCCGCTCGACGGTGAATTGTTTTTTCAGATGCACCGACGCATCCTCATACAGACCGCCGTAGATCTCAGCGCACATACGCGCAATCCGATCCGGCGTCTCCAATAAGCCTTCTCTTGTTACGTCCTCGCCGATTCCCTCCAGCATAAGCTGGACTCCGGCCTTGATTTTCTCATAATCCATCATAAAAACAGCACCTCCAGGCTGTGACAGAACATATGACGAAAATATCCCTTCACAATATGAGATGCTGTTCATTTATCTTATATTGCTGCAACGGGTGCGGTCTCCATACCGTAAGACGAACTTTTCGTTTCGGCGGCAACTCCCCATCCGCTGAACACTTGACGCATGAAAACCTATTTTGCATATTATTCTATTGTTGTGATTTGTTACCAAGGGAAATTATAGCATAGCCCAGAGCTTCTGTATATAGGTTTATACATGGTATACAAAATTTTACCCAACATTTATCCGGACTACACATTCGAGATCAGCTACGTAACTACTAAAAGTTCCTTAACAGTTCATAATTTTATATCCATCAGATTGCCACATAGAATTACCGCCAGTCCCTTTTGTGACTGGCGGTATATCATGGTTCATTATTCGGTATACACACTGTCAATGGCAGATTTCAGATGCTCATAACACTTCTGAAGGTCTTCCCTTCCCTGCTCATCCAGCGGTAGCTCCAGCACCCGATCAATACCGTTCTTGGAAATGACGCAGGGCAAGCTCATGGCTGCTCCGGTGAGGCCGTACTGGCCTGACAGCACCGTGGAGACGGGCACCACGGATTTCTCGTTGCGGACGATGCTGCCAATCAGACGGCAGGCGCTTAAGGCCACGCCGGAGCTGGTGTAGCCCTTCAGCTCTACGATGTCCAGGCCGATGACCTTGGTGTCGTGGAGCAGCTTTTCTTTGTCGAGTTTTTCTTTTAATTCAAACTGTTTCTCAAATTCCGAAAACGGAACGCCCACGATGTTCACGGTATTCCAGGGGATAAAGGAGGTGGAGCCATGCTCGCCCAACACAAAACCGGTCACATTCTTTGCGTCCACGCCGCAGAGGTCGCCCAGCATCTTATTGAAACGGGCGGTGTCAAGCAAAGTGCCTGTACCGAAAATCTTATTGGCCGGATAGTCGAATTTCTTCTGGGCAATGTAGGTCAGGATATCCAGTGGGTTGGACACCACGATGATGATAGCCTCCCGGGTATAGCGGGTGATCTGCTCCATAATATCGTTCATGACGTTTACATTTTTCTCCAGAAGCACCATGCGGTCCCGGGAATTGCCCGGCTGGATGCTGGGGCCTGCAGTCACCACAATGAT
>CAKROP010000435.1 GCA_934373375.1 uncultured Anaerosacchariphilus sp. | reverse complement strand
TGCAGCTCCTGCACGATAGAAAGAGCCTCCGTGTATAACTTCTGATAATCCTCATCCGCATACATCCGCTCATACTAGGGCGTCGCCAGGAACCCGAGGTTCAGGCCGTACTCTTCGGCCAACTCCACGATTTTTCCATAACCCTCGGCCTGGGTGCGGTTCACGCCGTCCCGGCTGCCCAAAGTTCCCAGGGCATAGAGTTCTTCTCTTGTCTTGCCCGGCTGCTGAATCAGGCTGCCGCCGTCCCGGAACTGGGACGACACAATCTTATTGTTCAGAGGATAGGTCAGAAGCTGCTCGTTGTTGGCCGTCACAAAGAACTCATAGAAGTCCCCGAAGCTCACGCCGGTGCTGTTTCTCATCAGCCGCCAGGCCTTTGCCTTGAACTTCAGATCTGTGTCCAGCAAAATCTTGGTATCGCTGATCCAGGGATCGGCCGCCGCCGTGTAGGGGTACAGATCGATGTAGAGATTCTGAATCTCCAGGCCATTTTCCAGCAGATACTGCAGCTCCAGGGCCATCAGCGCAGGCTGGTTGCCATTATAAGACAGGATGTAGCTGCTGCCGGGAAGCTCCGCCTCCAGCACGTCGATGTCCAGACCCTGCCGGAACATGGACGAACCGATGAAGAGGTTGTCCACACGTTCTTTCCGGATGGCTGCCTGCATGCCGTAGGTAGATGCCGGAAGACAGCGGGCGTATTCATTTTTTATTAAAATCAGGGCCAGCGCTATTGCGAAAGCAACAACGACTGTTTTTAATACTCTTTTCATAAATAAATTACCCTACTTATCATATAAAATCTATTAGAAATCTTCTTTTCCAAATAAGATTTTATAAACTTAAATTTTAAATTACTTTTTACACGTTTAAGAATAAATACTTTACGCTTTTCTAATCATTATGATTATCCACAATATCTTAAATAAAAGAAAAATATATCAACTTTTTAATTGTAATAAACACTTACGATTCGCAAAATTCAACGCCCGCAGCGGGGCACCCAGCCAACATATTTCCTATTATATGAAAAGGGTAAACAGATACTTTTCATATCCGATTTTCTCAAAGTTCTCTCAGAAATTCGCGTACAAAAATCCCGACGCCCCGAACACTCCGAACAGCACCACGCTCACCAGCATCACGGCCAGCCACGCACTACTCAGCACCACGCCCTCGCGCTTCTCCTTTTTCCCATACACCTGCCCTCTCTCATAGAGGAATAACAGGAACAGAAAGCCGCAAGCCGTCAGGAAATAGGCGGCGCAGGTATTATCCCCGGTGAAGGGCAAAATGGAATTCTGGATATCCACATAGGACAGGGAAAAGCCGGTAACTGCATGCGTGAGGAACCCCAGTGCCTTTCCGAAGCTCTCCGCCCGGAAGAAGACCCAGGCAAGGGTCACGCCGAAAAAAGTAATGAGGGTCTGCAACACCCTGCGCACCAGATTGACATTCTCCGCCTTCTTCGTACTCACCATATTCCACACACCATGAATCCCGCCCCAGATAACGAAACTCCAGTTTGCTCCGTGCCAGAGACCGCTGACCAGAAAGGTCGCCAGCACATTGAGCCGGTGACGCAGAGGACTTACCCGGTTGCCGCCCAACGGAATGTAGATATAATCCTTAAGCCAGCCGGACAGGGAAATATGCCACCGG
>CAKROP010000434.1 GCA_934373375.1 uncultured Anaerosacchariphilus sp. | reverse complement strand
CTGCATAAATTGCAGTCACAAGCTCCGTCACTGGCATGGCAAACCAGATGGAATCCGGGCCGCAGGCCACGGGGAGGATGAGGATAAGGAGGCCGCTGATGATAAGGCCTCTTGCTACAGATACCAGGAAGGCGGCCTTCGGCTTCAGCAGGGCCTGGAAGTAGTAGGTGGAGTAGATGTTCAGGGGCAGCAGGAGGAAGGAGATAGCGTAGCTTCGGATGATGCGGGGCGCGATTTCCAGGATCTGTGCGGTCGGGGTCATGAAGATGCGGATGTACAGGTTCGGGCAGGCGAGGCTAAGTGCAGTCCAGAAGATACTGAAAAAGGCGGTGGCGTAGAGGGAGCAGCGCAGGGCTTCCCGGATGCGGCTGCCTTTTCCGGCTCCGTAGTTGGTGGAGATGATGGGCTGGGCGGCCTGGCCCACGCTGTAGGCGCAGCACTGGACGAAGGTGCTGATGTTGATGATGGGGCCGTAGACGGCCAGGGCGTCGCTTCCCAGATAACGCATAATCTGGCGGTTGAACAGGATGGTCAGGATGCCCATGGCCACGTCAATGAAGAAGGTGGAGAAGCCGGTAACAGTGATTTCGCGGGCCTTTCTCATCACACTTCCAATTTTCACCAACTTTAACGTATTCTTTTTGGATACAAAATGGCTCAGCATCACCACCAGGGACAGAACGGAGCCGATGGCGGTGGCCAGTCCCGCGCCGAAGATGCCAAGGTCGAAGGTGAATACGAAGACGTAGTCGCCGATCATATTGAAGACGCCGCCAGCCAGCACGCCTGCCGTCGCCAGTCCCGGATTGTTGTCATTTCTAAGAAAGGCGGCCAGCATCTGGTTCAGCAGGAAGGCCGGGAAGACGAACAGGACCGGCTTTAGGTAAGCGACTGCCATGGGAAGCAGGGTTTCGTCTGCACCGAAGAAGGTCAGGATCGGCTTTTCAAAAAGCAGAATGACAGCCCAGGTAAATACGGCCAGGACGGCGGAAAAGCCCGCAGCCACAGTAAAGTATTCATTTTCCGAGCCATTTTCCCCGGCGCGTTGTCCCCGGCGCATGGAGAACAGCACCGAGCCGCCGATACCGGTTAAGAGGCCCAGACTGTAGATTACATTCCAGACCGGCGCGATCACGGCCAGAGTCGCCGTGCCGTCAGGACCGTGATACTGGCCCACCATGGCCATGTCTACCACAGAGTAGACGGATGTAATCAGGGCGCTGCCGAAGGCAGCCGCCAGATACCGAAAATATATGGTCTTAATATTATCTTTTAATAAATCCATTTTCCAAAACCTCCATAAAAAATGAAAATAAATCCTGCAAGTCAGAGCCTGCAGCAACGGGAATTTTTGTATCAGAAAATCCTCTGTGATACAAAAAAAGCCGGATAGGCTTCAGGCATCTCAGCCCGAGCCTTATCCAGCCAACCATTTCACATGAATGATTCACCCTCCGAACTCTGAGAGGTATTATACAGGAATAGGAGGGAATGTCAAGTGGAGAGGCTTTAATTTAATCGTTTCCGTGAAAATGATTAAATTGAACGAAACAGGAAATGACAGCTGATATGGATTGCAAATATATAAATGGAATACTTTAATAAGCTAAACTAATAAAACAAATTTTTAGAAAACTATTGACAAACCGGAAAAACGTGCATATAATACAAACAACATCAAACA
>CAKROP010000433.1 GCA_934373375.1 uncultured Anaerosacchariphilus sp. | reverse complement strand
CGCTTGATGGACTCCATGTGACCGATGGCCCGGGACAGGCGGTTCAGGACGGCCTTGGTGTTCTGGTGGGTGTGGGCATGTCCGTGACCGTGACTATGAGAATGTCCATCCTCATGGCTGTGCTCATGCGTATGCTCTTCCGTGTGGGTGTGCTCATAGACGGTTCCATCCGGCGCTACATGGGTGTGTGTATGGGTATGTTCACTCATTTTTTCGTTCTCTTTCGCAGCGCTTCCACTTTTTCAACAGAAGCTGCTGCTCTCTTTCTTTTATTTTCATCAGTATACCATACCCCCTGTTAAAAAACAATCCGGCCTACGGGGATGTTTTCTTTCATTTTTCCGCTTTTTACCGGTAATATTTTCTTCTTATATGCCATGCCGCTGCCAGAAACAGCATAGATAACCCGCCAAGCGCCGCCCACTGTCCTGTCGGCATGTTGTCGCCGGTTTTGGCGGAGACGGTCTTCTGTGCCGCGGATGCCGGTTTTGCTGTCTGGGCGGAGGAACCGGAGTGGTGGTGATGGCCGGAGCTGCCGCTGTCTGAGGTTCCGGTGTTGGCATTTCCATTATCGTTACTTCCGCTGCCTCCATCCCCGTCGCCCGATGGCTTCTGATTCTCCGGAGGATTCGGCTTTTCCGGTTCTCCCGAACCGTCAGATGTCCCGGGATCCTTCGGACCGTCCGGATTCTCAGGCTGCTCCGGATCGGTGGCGCCGCCTCCGGTAGCCGGAATGATTTCCGGCTCTTTCTTTTCACCGCAAAGTACGCATTCCTCGTGGCGCAGACCTGTTTCGGTTTCGGTGGCTTTTTTGTCGATGACCCAGGCGAAATTGTGATCGTAACGATAGGTGGCCGTAAGCGTCACGTTCTCCGCTTTCATTTCGAAGCCGAGCGCTGTCTTTGCTTCGTCTGCAAACGTCGCTGTGCCTTCGGTCAGCTGCCATTTATCAAATACCTGGCACTGCTCCCCAGGCGGATCGGCAGTCACGGATACCCGGGAACCGGGCAGATAGTCGCCGCTTCCGGTTCCATTTTTCACAGTTACGGTGTAGGTCTTCTGAGCGGTGTAGACGGCTTCGATCTGCGCTCCGCCCTCAGGCATCTGGATTTCGATTTCCATATCGGATGCGCTGCCGGACACAAGAATTACATTTTCCAAGCCGCTCCAGCCTGCAAATACCTGACCTTCTCCGGGCGCATGGGCCGCTATCCGTACGGTCGCGCCCACCGGGAAGGAGCCGCTGCCACTGCCATTTTTTACTTCCAGTTCCGCGAATACTGCGGGCTCTCCGCCTTCGCCGATCTGTACCACGGCCGGAGCGCCTGCATGGTGGTTCGCGTCCTCTTTATAGCGGACATAATAGACGCCTGATGCCAGCCCTTCGGTCGTGCTTTCTCCGCAGTCTTTCGCGTCAGGAAATGTCGTATCGGAGGCATATTCCATGGCCTCTGTTGTCCCCTGAATCAGGCCGTCGCTCTCACCCTCCGCGCTGGGTTCCTGGCTGGTCACTCCCTCCGGAACACTCTGGAATGCCTTGCCGATCTTCCAGGTATATGACCGGGCTTCCGTGCTGCCGTCTGCCCAGGTGTAGCCCTCATTCAGCTCTGCAGTGGCCGTATATTCGCCTGCGTCTGTAGCCCGGTGACCGCTGAGGGTATAGCCGTTCTCTTCGGTCACGCCCTGCTGCTC
>CAKROP010000432.1 GCA_934373375.1 uncultured Anaerosacchariphilus sp. | reverse complement strand
GTCTGAGGGCCCTCCGGGCCCGAGTTGGCCGGTCAGATGCGAATCAGCCGCCTGCAAGGAGCAGCAAAATCCGCGTTGTTTCCAAGGGAGCATCCGTCCGTCTTGGCAGTTCACTATCTACTTTTCTAATATCCTTCTTCCTCTTCAGCCACCAGCGTATCCCGAACCTCCTCCGGCATGCGGATCTCCACCGCCCTCTGGTTGTTCGTAATCTCCACATGAGTGTGCTCGCCGCCGAACTCACCATCCAGCGTCCAGGGCACCGACTCCTCGGATTCAATCACCACCCGGGAGCTCCGGAAGGAATACATATACTTGGTATCAATCTGTTCGATCAGCAGAGCCGCCAGAATCTCCTGCAGCTCCATGGGATTCTTTGGCCGCATAATAAAGGTCATCTCAAAGACCCCGTCATCGAAAATCACATTTTTTCCGATGATACTCTTAAAGCCGCCCACCGACTTGGAATTGGTAATCATCCCAAAGAGAAAATCCCCTTCGAAGGTGGCCTCTTCGCTGGTAACCTTCAGCTTGTAGGACTTCACATTCATGAGCTGTTTCATGCCCTCCAGCACGTAAGCCATATGGCCCAGCACATTCTTCATTTCCTGCTTCGTCGTGTAAGACACATCCGTGAAGATGCCAAAGGCCGCCACATAGATGAAATTGCGGTCATTTAAGGAACCCACATCGATAGAATAATTGACACCCCGCACGGCGATTTCTGCCGCCTGATCCATATTATTGGGAATCTGTAAGGATCTGGCGAAATCATTGCAGGAACCCGCCGGAATATAGCCCACCGGAATCTTATGCTTTCTCTGCATCATACCGGTCATGACCTCATCCAGAGTGCCGTCGCCGCCGCTGCAGACCACCAGATCGTAATCGTCCGGCAAATCCCGAACCTGCTCTATCGCGTCCTGAGGCGCGCGGGTCGGGTAAATGGTAATCGCGTAACCGGCATCGGACATGGCCTGAATGATGCCGTACAGCTTTCCTCTGATATTTTCTTTTCCCGCATGGGGATTATAGATAAAAAACAGTTTCTTCTCTAAATGCAGCATAAAAACCACCTCGTTAAAAAGCAATCACACCACAAATGTTAGGCAAAGATACCGCCGATGACGGTATAGGACAACACCGTCATAATGAAGGACGCCAGCAGAATGCCGAGCATAACTGCCGGGAACGCCTTCTTAAACTTGATGCCGAGCAGGGCCGCAATCAGGGATCCGGTCCATGCGCCGGTACCCGGAAGTGGGATACCTACAAATAACAAAAGTCCCCAGAACTCGTATTTTTCGATCTGCTCCTTCTTGTTCATGGCCCGGTTTTCCATCTTTTCCACAAAGGGCTTCAGATGCTTCGTGCCCTTCAGCCAGGTAAAAATCTTCGTAATAAAAAGCAGAATAAACGGCACCGGAATCAGATTGCCGATGATGCAGATGGGAATCGCGCGCCACATGGGCACATTTAAAAATGCCGGTCCGGCTGCCAGAAGGCCGCCGCGGAGCTCCAGGATCGGAATCATGGAAATGATAAAAATAATCAGCTCTTTCGCCGCAGATCCGCCCAGATTCTGCACAAACCATTGTACCAGTGTTTCTGTCATAATAAATTAATTTCCTTTCTTTCGCAGGAATGCAAGCAATGCATCCATTTCTTCATCTGTGCCTACGGTGATCCGCAGATAATTGTCGATT
>CAKROP010000431.1 GCA_934373375.1 uncultured Anaerosacchariphilus sp. | reverse complement strand
ACGCCTGCGCCCCAGGCCAGGGTACCGTCCGGCTTCTGGAGCCCCACATACGCGATAGCGCGGGAGCTGGAGCTCTGCTCCAAAGCGTGCTCCTGATAGGTAACCAGGCTGTACTCCAGACCGTATCCCTTCTTAAGCGCATTGCTGACTGCGTTCAGACGACCGTTTCCGGTAGCGTAGAGAACCTGCTTTTCTCCCTGATACTCGGTATGTACCTCTGCCGTGATACCGTCCACCTGCTTGAAATGTACCTCGGTGATATTGTAGGGAGCAGTAATACCCTCGAACTTCTTCTTGAAGATCTCGAAGATTTCCTCCGGCATCAGCTCCTTGTTCTGGTGATCGGACGCGTCCTTGGCCGCGTAGCCCATAGCCTCGCGCATCTTCGGCGGCAGATTGAGGCCGAAGTTGTGCTCCAGACTGTAGCCCCCGCCGCCCGTGCCGGACTGACTGTTGATACGGATCACGTCCGCGTCGTAGTTGCGGCTCACGTCGGTGGGATCGATGGGCAGGTACGGTACGGTCCAGTGCTCCGGATCGTTCTCCGCACGGTAGTTCATGCCCTTTGCAATCGCATCCTGATGGGAACCGGAGAAGGCCGCGAATACCAGCGCGCCTGCGTAGGGGCTTCTCTCATTGACCTTCATGCCGGTGAACTTCTCATAAGCCTCGCAGACCTCCGGCATGTTGCTGAAGTCCATCTTCGGGTCCACGCCCTGGGAATACATGTTCATGGCCAGGGTTACCACATCCACATTACCGGTACGCTCGCCGTTGCCAAACAGGGTTCCCTCCACACGGTCAGCGCCTGCCAGCAGGCCCATCTCGGTGTCTGCCACGCCGCAGCCACGGTCATTGTGGGGATGCAGGGAAACGATAACGTTCT
This sequence comes from uncultured Anaerosacchariphilus sp., assembly GCA_934373375.1. Taxonomy (GTDB): domain Bacteria; phylum Bacillota; class Clostridia; order Lachnospirales; family Lachnospiraceae; genus Laedolimicola. Next base: position 821 of record CAKROP010000431.1, on the reverse strand, counting down.
CGCGGTATTTCAGGTTCTCGCACATATACTCGATCTGGCTTGCATATACATGGGGCATGGAATGTTGTACGGTAACCGGAAGATTGATGATGGCTTTCTTATCTGCGGTAGGCTTCCATACATCCAGAACGGCATTACATACCTCCAGCGCGTACTCCGGCTCGGTTCCGGTGAAGCTCTCCGGGCTGTACTCGAACCGGAAATTACCCTCCGTCTCGTCCGCCAGCTTCTTCAGAAGCTCCGCGCCGTCCACGGCGATCTTCAGGATCTCTTCCTTGGATTTATGGAATACCTGCTCCCGCTGTGCCACGGAAGTGGAATTGTATACATGCACAATGGCCTGCTTTGCGCCCTCCAGCGCCGCGAAGGTCTTGCGGATGATGTGCTCTCTGGCCTGGGTCAGTACCTGGATAGTCACGTCGTCCGGAATCAGATCCTGCTCAATCAGGGTGCGCAGAAACTCATACTCGGTCTCGGACGCTGCCGGGAAGCCCACCTCGATCTCCTTGAAGCCTACTTTGCAGAGGAGCTTGAAAAAGCCTACCTTCTGCTCCAGAGTCATGGGAACCACCAGCGCCTGGTTGCCGTCACGCAGATCCACGCTGCACCATACGGGAGCCTTGTCTACGTAATCCTTCTCGGCCCATTTCATGCAGGGGTACGGCGGTAAAAAATACTGTCTCTGGTATTTCTTGTAATTCATCATGATGTTTTCTCTCCTTTTGTTCTGTGTGTTTTGCTTTTCTGCATCTCTTTGCAGCGCCCCGTTTTTTCAGGCGACTGCTCCTCGATAATAGATATGCGGTATGGCAACCTACAGG
>CAKROP010000430.1 GCA_934373375.1 uncultured Anaerosacchariphilus sp. | reverse complement strand
TCCATCCAGTGATAGATACCCGTCAGCCTCGGATTTTGAATGGTCAGCCCGGTCTCTTCCCGGATTTCCCGGATCACCGATTCCCGAAAGGTCTCGCCCGGCTCCACATGCCCGCCCGGAAATGTTGTTCCCTCATAGCTTTTGCTTACTTTATCCAGCGCCAGCACCCGTCCATGTTCGTCATAAACCATGCACATATTCATAAAGACTGCTTTTTCGATTCCTGCCATAATCTCTCCTCTTTTGCATTTTCTTTCATTATAGCCCTTGCTTTCACGTATCGCAATGAAATTCAGGCTGATCAGCCTTGCCGTAACCGATACTGCTTCGGCGTCATTCCTGTCAGCTCCCGGAATCTTTTCGTATAGTAGCTCTGGCTGGAAAAGCCACAGGCCTGCGCCACCTCTGCAATCCCCGTGTCTGTCCCGGTCAGCAGATTCATACTTTTGTGAATCCGGTACTGAAGCAGATAATCGGAAATGGTCTGTCCTGACTGCTTTTTGAAATAGCGGCAGCACTCGCTCCGGCTGAGACCAATATAATCTGCTACCGCATCCAGGCTGAATTCCGCAGCGTAATGCTTCTGCAAATACGTCAACATGTTCTGAAATCGAATATCCACTGTGTCCACCTGTTGCGTCAGTTCCCCATCCAGAAGCGTCCGCATCCGCTTCCAGATTTTGAACACATTTCCCATAAGATCGAACTGATAACCATCCTCTTTCGCATCAAAGGTTCTTGCCATTTCCATCAGAATATCCAGAATTTCCGCGCCCTGTACCGTATGACAATCTATCGCCTTCCGGTTCAACGCCGGCCCCTGCAGCACCGGAAGCACACTGTTTTCATACAGGCTTCCCTCCCGGACCGGGCAGATAAAATCCGGTGAAAAGTTTACACAAAAGAAAGCTGCTTCTTTTCTGAGTGGCTTCGCCATATGGGTTCGCTGGGAATTGATAAATATCGCTTCTCCCTCCGAAACCACATCTCGGCATGATTCGGTACTCCAAAGAACCGTTCCCCGCACCGTCAGACAGAGTTGAAAATCCACATGCCAGTGCCAGTCAATATAATCGTAGGTGTCCTGGCTAAAACGGCTGTAATAACAGGATATGGGAAAGCCAGGAATATTCTTCATGATTTCCTGCTTCCGGGAATCCAGATTGATCACTTTTTCTCTCATGATACGCCTCCTGTCCCAAGCATAACACGCATTTTTCCCAAGCGCAATATTTTTATAAATCTATGCAAACACAAGTCTATAAGTGAAATATTAATCGCAATATAATAACACTATAAATCAATGGAGGATATGACAAATGAATCGTTTTAATACAACCAAAGGCTTTCTGTACGCTTCTCTTGGCAGCATCGGCTGGGGTATCTCCGGTGTGTGTAGCCAGTCTCTTTTCATGAACTATGATCTGAGTTCGGAATGGCTGACCGCTATCCGCATGGTCTGCTCCGGCGTCGTCCTGCTTCTGCTTACCCTTCCCAAGGCCAAATCAGACACCTTCCGGATCTGGACAAAAGCCAGGGACGTTCTGCAGTTCCTGGCTTTTGCGTTAATCGGTCTTCTGTTGTGTCAGTATACGTTTCTCGGAGCAATCAAGTATTCCAATTCTGCCACTGCCACGGTGCTCCAAAGTCTCAACGTGATCCTGATGGCCGTTTTAATGGCTGTGTGGAGCCGGACACATATGAGCGGGCGGCA
>CAKROP010000429.1 GCA_934373375.1 uncultured Anaerosacchariphilus sp. | reverse complement strand
GACTATGACCGGTGCGGCAAATCTGGTAGGCGAGTGGCTCACCAGACTTCTCGGCGGCACGCACAACGGATATATCATCGGTCTCCTGTTCTTCCTGGTTCCGTTTATCCTGACCCAGGTTATGATGAATGTGGCAGTGATGCAGATCTTTACTCCGATTGCGATTATCACCTGCCAGGCGCTTGGCGTAAACCCGGTAGGTCCGATTATGCTGGTAACCATCGGTTCTCTGACTGCGTTTATGTCTCCGATGGCGACGCCGACGGTGCCGATGATTATGGGCTTGGGCGGTTACGATCAGAAGACACTGTTGAAAATGAGTGTTGTGCCTGCGATTGGTATGTGTCTGGTTAATGTATTATGGGTGATGACGGTATTCCCGGTATAAGACGGTGGAAAATGCCAGAAAGGTAATATCTATGAATTTAGAAGAAATTTATAATAAGATAACAGAAAGAGCCGAAGAACTGGGTCCGGAGCTTAGCGGCATCCGGCGGAATTTCCACCGGTTTCCGGAGCTTGGCTGGATGGAAATGCGTACCTCATCCATTATTGCTTCTTATCTGAAAAGCTTTGGCTGTGATGAGGTGCTGGTGGGACGCGATGTGTGCCTGGACGAGGCACGGATGGGCTTGCCGTCGGAAGAAGCGCTGGAGGCGCATTACGAGGACGCGGCAGGCCAGGAGGGGACAGATCTTACGTATCTGCCCTATACCAGAGGCGGCTTTACCGGTGTGATTGGTATTTTGCATTGCGGAGAAGGACCGACGGTGGCGTTCCGTTTTGATATTGACGCGCTGCCGGTGCTGGAGTGTAACGAAGAGACACATTATCCGACCAGAGAGGGCTTTGCCTCCCACAATACGGGTGTGATGCACGCCTGCGGCCATGACGGCCATACGACAGTGGGGCTTGGAACCGCGAAGCTTCTCTGTGAAATGCGGGAACAGCTTCACGGAACCGTGAAGTTTATCTTCCAGCCTTCGGAAGAAGGCGTCCGCGGCGCGAAGTCCATTGTGGAGCACGGACATCTGGACGATGTGGATTATGTGCTGGGTGCCCATATGGGCGGCGGACCGGATCAGAAGGAGGCGGCCATCGGCATCGGCGGCGGCGAGAGTCTGGCTACCGTGAAGTATGATGTGGAATTCTACGGAAAGGGCTCCCATGCGGCGGCTTCACCGGAGGCCGGAAAAAATGCCATGCTGGCCATGGCGACGGCAGTTTTGAATCTCCATGCGATTCCCAGAAGCGGTAAGGGAGATACCCGTGTCAATGTGGGAAGGGTTGTGGCCGGTACCGGACGGAATATCATCTGTGAGCACGCGCATATGGAGATGGAAGTGCGCGGTATGACCACGGAAGCCAATAACTATATGAAAGAGTACGCCGAGCGGATTATCCGCTGCGCGGCGGAGATGCATGACTGTACCTATGAGATGAAGCTCATGGGCGCAGCCATGAATGGAATCAATGATGATGCGCTGGCGGATCGGCTGGCGAAGGTTTGTGAGGAGGATTTACATCTGCCGGTGGTTCGGCTGAAGAAGGGCGGAGCCGGAGGCAGCGAGGATTATTCTTATATGTCTGACCGGGTACAGTCCCATGGCGGACAGTCCTGCTATTTTATGAATCTGAGCTGCTGTACAGGTACGCTTCATAACGAACGGTTTAATTTCCGGGAGGAGGCCCTTGTCAATGGGGTGAAGGCCTTCTGCGGAA
>CAKROP010000428.1 GCA_934373375.1 uncultured Anaerosacchariphilus sp. | reverse complement strand
ATTTTTCAGTGCTGTCAGAAGATGACCGAAGTTCGCGGACAGAGCGCCGGAACCGATACCCATTACAATGATACCGATAGACGCCTTGAATGCTCCAATCAGAGCTTTTCCAACGGTCTGTTTCATAGCAAGGTAACCAATGAACACTACGATTGCCAAAAGCAGGAAGGGCTGTGTGAAGATCTGCTTCAGCAATAAATCAAGAATATAATTCATAATCAATCCTTCTCCTTCTCGTATTAGGTTGTAAATCATACGTTTTTCATTTGAAGCTCCCGGACAGTCCCCCGGAAATACTGCGCGCCTGTTTTCCGTCGTCCTGTTTATGTCCTCCAAACTTAACTAGATGATAACAGTTTTTCATCGTCAATATTTTGAATTATTTTTGAAAAATGGTATTTATTTTGGATATTTTAACAAATAAACATTTTCTCACCTTTGTGCTTCTCTGCACATTTATTCACTTTTCCTTATTTTTGGAATTTTATCCGAAATCCCGTGGTTCTCTTGAATGGAAAAACTTCGCATGCTATCATACAGACAGAGTTATCGTTTTATGAACAGGGAGGGATTCTTTTGATTTACCTTGACAACAGCGCCACCACTTCCACCGACCCGGATATTGCGGCCGTCGCCCTTGATTTTATGACAAACCGTTACGGCAATCCATCTTCTCTCCATCATTTTGGAATGGATGCCTACCAGGCTGTAATGAACGCGCATTACCAGGCGGCCCGGCTTATCGGAGCCCCCACAGACTCCGTCTATTTTACTTCCGGCGGAACAGAAAGCAACAACATTGCCATCCGGGGTACCGCCCTGGCGAATCAGGCTCTGGGACGTCATATTGTGACCACGACCATTGAGCACAGCTCTGTACTCTCCTGCTGTCAGGCTCTGGAAAAGGAGGGCTTTTCCGTCACCTACGTGGCTCCCTCCCCGGAAACACACCGCATAGAAGCACAGGATATTCTCAGGGCTGTCCGGGAAGACACCATTCTCATTTCCATGATGCACGTGAACAACGAAACCGGCGAGCTTCTTCCCGTCCGGGCGGTTGCTGAGGCTGTACACCGGGATCATCCTCACACGCTTATTCACTGCGATACCGTCCAGAGCTTTGGTAAAATACCGGTCAAGCTCCATGAGCTGAAGGTAGATCTTCTGTCTGCCAGCGGTCACAAAATCCATGCGCCCAAGGGAATCGGTATGCTTTATATCCGCCCTCAGGTTCCCGTAACGCCCCTGGAATACGGCGGCGCCCAGGAGGGTCATATAAATCCCGGTACGGAAAGTGTTCCCCTCATCTGTGCCTTTGGCGCTGCTGCTGAAAAACGGCTTCTGAACATGAAACAGAATCTGGAACAGGTCACCCGGCTAAACCGGTATTGCCGGAACGCCGTTACCGCTTCATTCCCGCAGGTACAAATTCTGAGTCCCGAAGACGCCTGTCCCTATGTGCTGAATTGTTCCTTTCCCGGCACACAATCCGGTGATCTGGTGGATGCCCTGAGCATGCGCGACATCTATGTATCAGCAGGCTCCGCCTGCTCCCGCGGCACCTTAAGCCATGTACTGAAAAGCGCCGGTTATGAACCCTCTCTGGTTGAGGGCGCGCTGCGCATCAGCTTTGACGCGCAAAATACCACGGAAGAAATCGATACGCTGCTTCAGGCGCTTAAAGATCTGATTCTAAAATAATGTTTCCAAAAATTAGTTCCGGGAATCACACTCTGTAGATT
>CAKROP010000427.1 GCA_934373375.1 uncultured Anaerosacchariphilus sp. | reverse complement strand
CTATAGTATAGCAGCATCATAAATGAGATGCATCAATCACATATGTGATTTAAAAGGAGAAAAGGAAAATGAAAATAACAGGATTTCAGTTGTATGAATTACCGCCCAGATGGCTGTTCCTGAAGCTTGAGACAGACGAAGGAATCGACGGCTGGGGCGAGCCTGTTGTGGAAGGCCGATCAGGAACTGTAAAGGCCTGCGTGGAAGAACTGGCGGAGTATTTTATCGGAAAAGATCCGCGCCGGATAGAGGATATGTGGCAGGTTCTGTATCGCGGCGGGTTTTATCGGGGCGGCCCGGTGCTGACCAGCGCGCTTTCCGGTATCGAACAGGCCATGTGGGATATCAAAGGAAAGTATTATAATATGCCGGTTTATGAATTCTTGGGCGGAGCCTGTAGGAATTCCATCGAGACCTACAGCTGGATTGGCGGTGATACGCCGGAGGATGTGGTCCGGGGCGCACTGAAGCAGAAGGAAAATGGCTTCAGAGCCATCAAGATGAATGGTACCGGAAAGATGAAATTCATCGACAAAAACAGCGTCATCGACGAGGTAGTGGAACGTGTGGCCAGCGTCCGGGAGGCCTGCGGTAAGGACTTCGGTATCGCGGTAGATTTTCATGGCCGGATCCATAAGGGAATGGCAAAGAGACTGATAAAGGAGCTGGAACCCTATAACCTGATGTTCATTGAGGAGCCGGTCTTAAGTGAAAATTATGAAGCCCTGAAATACATTGCCGAAAATACCGCGACGCCGATTGCGCTGGGCGAACGGTTGTATACACGCTGGGACTACAAAAAGATATTCGAGCAGGGAATCGTAGATATCATCCAGCCGGATCCGTCCCATGCGGGAGGCATCCTGGAGGTGCGGAAGATAGCGGCTGTGGCGGAGACCTATGATATGGCTGTTGCGCCCCATTCCCCGCTGGGACCGATTGCGCTGGCGGCAGCCCTTCAGATAGACGCCTGTACGCCGAACGCGGTGGTGCAGGAGCAGAGCCTGGGCATTCATTACAATAAGGAAAATGATTTGCTGGATTATCTGGAAAATAAAGAACTGTTCGAATATAAGGACGGTATGCTGGCGATTCCGGACGCGCCGGGACTGGGCGTAAAAATCAACGAGGATTATGTAAAGGAACGTGTGAAGGAATACAAAGGCTGGAAAAATCCCGTATGGCGTAACGACGACGGAACGGTAGCAGAATGGTAGAAAATGATAGGAGAAGAAAATGTCAGAATTTTTTGAGTATGTAAAAAAGAATAAGCTGGTGGCGATTCTCCGCAACGTACCCCGGGAGGACATCGTACAGGTGGCGGATGCGGTGGTGCGAAAAGGCGGTATCCGCTTACTGGAAATCACCTTCAACCAGAACCGCGAGGACGCCGTCGAAGAAACGACAGCCTGCATCCGGAAGGTAAAAGAGTATGTGATGGGCGACGCTATGGTAGGAGCCGGTACGGTACTGACCCTGGAACAACTGGAGGCAGCATACGAAGCGGGCGCGGAATTTATCCTTTCCCCGAATACGGATGTGGCGATTATCCGCAGAACAAAGGAGTTGGGGCTGGGTTCTGTCCCGGGAGCCATGACGCCGTCGGAGATTGTGGAAGCATATCAGGCAGGGGCCGATATTGTAAAGCTGTGTCCGGCTGGCGATCTTTCTGAAAGCTATATCAGGTCCGTACTGGCGCCGGTTAATCACGTGCCGCTCATGGGCGTGGGAGACGTGAATGAGAA
>CAKROP010000426.1 GCA_934373375.1 uncultured Anaerosacchariphilus sp. | reverse complement strand
TCTCTGGAGAGCGGACAGGCTTCCTGAAAGGAAGTAACATGTCAGAAGCATACCGTTTTGCATATGAGGGCGGTGTGGGTGAGCTTGTGGAAAAAAAATCCCGTTTTATCGCCACAGTAACCCCCGTCACCTCTGAAGAAGAAGCCCTTCGCTTCATCGAACAGACAAAGAAAAAATACTGGGATGCCCGTCATAACTGCACAGCCTTCACCATCGGCAGCCGCCACCAGCTGACCCGCTGCAGCGACGATGGTGAACCGGCCGGAACCGCAGGCCGTCCCATGCTGGACGTCCTCTTAAAAGAAGATATTCACAATGTAGCCGTTGTCGTAACCCGCTATTTCGGCGGCACCCTGCTGGGCACCGGCGGACTGGTGCGCGCCTATTCCGGGGCAGTTCAGGAGGGACTTCGAAGCTCCGTGATTCTTACCCGTCAGTCCGGCGTACGACTGGAGATCCGCACTGATTACACAGATCTGGGGAAAATCCAGTATCTGATGGGACAGGAACAAATTCCGACCCTCGTTTCCGATTATACCGATTCCGTCTATCTCGAAGCCCTGGTGCCTGTCAGACAGCTGGAGTCTTTTTGCAATGCCCTGACGGAAGGAACTGCCGGAAAAGTATCGCTCACAAAAGGAGACCCCTGTGATTACGCCCTGAATGGCAGCGAATTACTTCTGCTTGATGAGGGGGAGCCTGTATGAAGACTTTTTCCCCACGGTTCCGAAAAACACTCCCGGTTCTTCTGATCACTGCCGCCCTGGCGCTCTCACTCTCTGCCTGGGGGCTCTGGAAATACCACCGCTTCTCCCGGCTTGAAACTCCTCTGAAACCGCTCTGTATCAATGAGCTCTCGGTTTCCAGTCTCGCCACGCAGGTCGGCGGTTCCACGATATACGAGGATTACATCGAGCTCTACAATCCCAATAATAATACAATTTCCCTGGACGGACTGTATCTGTCTGATACCTCCGACTACACGCTGGCCCCGCTGCCCGACGTTACCATCGGACCCGGCGCTCATCTCTGTATCTACGCCGTAGGGCAGGATGGCTCCGTGCCTGAAGGGCAGCTTTCTGTCCCTTTCAGTCTCTCTGAAAACGAAACTATCTCACTGACACGTTTAGAGGAAAATACAGCCGGTACAGCATCCACCATTTTGCTAGATACCGTCTACATCCCCGATTCTATGAAAATCGGAGCTGTCTACGCACGCACGGAAGACGGCGGAGAAACCTTTGCCCAGATGAGATCCTCACCCGGGACTGCCAATCAGGAAGCTGCCCTTGTACTCGAAGATCCCATATTTTCCCAGCCAGGTGGTTTTTATGAAGACACGGTTTCCCTGCAAATCAGTTCTTCCGGCGGGACTATGGTTCATTATACGCTGGATGGAAGCGACCCGACGACGGACTCTCCCCTCTACAGCGGCCCGTTGACACTGATGGATCCCAGCTCTCATCCAGATCTCTATGCCTCCCACACTGATATTACCGAAGAGGATAGCGGATATCTGCCACCGGATTCTCCGGTCGATAAGGCTGTGGTGCTGCGCGCCGCCGCTTTTGACGCCGCCGGTAATTCCAGCAATATCACTACAGCCACCTATTTTATCGACTTTGATCAGAAGAATGGGTATGAAAATGCTGCTGTGCTTTCTCTCGTGACGGATCCGAACAACCTTTTTTCTTCTGAAACCGGTATTTACGTCCGTGGCTCCCTGTATGATGACGCCATGGAAGCCGGACTCATT
>CAKROP010000425.1 GCA_934373375.1 uncultured Anaerosacchariphilus sp. | reverse complement strand
CGGCTACAGGGGACGAGTTCAGCGTGGTGACCGGGCGTGACCTGGGAGCAGAGGATTATATCAGTAAGCCCTTCCGGCCAAGAGAATTGATTTCACGGATTCGGAGCGTGCTGCGCCGGTGCGGGAAAACCCAGTCGATTGTGGAAATTGGGGACCTGCGGGTGGATACGGTGCGGGCGTCCGTGACGAAGGACGGCGCGGACTGCTGCCTGTCGGCGCTGGAGTACCGGCTGCTGTTATTCTTCCTGAATCATAAGGGTATGGTGCTGACTCGTGGACAACTTCTGGAGGAAATCTGGGACGCGGCCGGGGAGTTTGTTAATGACAATACGCTGACTGTGTATATTAAAAGATTAAGAGAAAAGATAGAGACGGATCCGCAGAATCCGACGATTATCCGGACGGTGCGGGGACTCGGGTATAAATTAGAATAGGAGGAATCCATGCAATATTTGAGAGATAAAGAATTTAAATTGATGGTACTCATATCGGCCTGCGTCGCTGCCCTATCCGCAGCGGCAGGCCTTTTTCTTATGGGGAGAGGAGCTTACACAGCGGCGATTCTGCCGCCGGTCTGTGCCAGCATTCTGCTGCCGCTCCTGTGGCTCGCCTTCACCCTGCGCCGTTACCGCCGTCTGGAAAAGCTGGCCGCGGACACGGATCGGATGCTCCACGGTGATCGGGATTTGGATTTTGCCCGGTATCGGGAGGGAGAGCTGGAGATTCTGGCCAATGAGCTGTCAAAGCTTCTGAACCGCCTGTGCGAGCAGGCCGACCATTTGCAGGCGGAAAAGGGATACTTAAGCGATTCCCTGGCGGATATCTCCCATCAGCTGCGGACGCCTCTGACGTCCTTGAACCTGGTATTGGCCCGCCTGGGTCAGGAGACAGAACCACTGGAGCGCCGCAAGCTCCTCTACGAGGCCGGACAGCTTCAGGGCCGTATCAGCTGGCTGGTGGAGGCGCTCTTAAAAATTTCCCGGATTGACGCGGGCACCGCCGTCTTTGTGCAGGAACAGGTGGAGGTACAGAACCTCATAGACACCGTGCTGGAGCCCTTTGCAATTCCCATGGAGCTGCGGGAGCAGCAGGTGAAGCTGGACATCCCGGCAGAGACCGCATTTACCGGAGACTTCTCCTGGTGCTGTGAGGCAGTCAGCAATATTGTAAAAAACTGTATGGAGCATGCGGGCGAGGGTGGCGTCCTGACGCTGCGCGCTCAGGAAAATAGCCTCTACACCGAGCTGGTCATTGAGGATAACGGTCCGGGCATCGATCCGGAGGATTTGCCGCATCTCTTTGAGCGGTTTTATAAAGGGAAAGGTTCCTTCGGCTCCGGCATCGGCATCGGACTGGCTTTGTCCCGGATGATTATCAAGCAGCAGAACGGAGCCATTAAGGCGGAAAACCGGTCAGAGGGCGGAGCAAAATTTACGATTCGCTTTTATAAAAGTATCGTGTAAAGTGACAAATCTGTCACCGGAAAGTCACGCTCCCGTCATCCGCGCCCTGTATACTGAACCCATAAAACGGGAAAAAGGTTTCTCAAGAGGAGGCAGACATGGAAGTCTTAAAAGCAGAACATCTCACCAAAGTATACGGCTCCGGCGAAAATGAAGTGCGGGCCCTGGACGACGTATCCTTCTATATCCAGCGTGGCGAATTCGTGGCCATCATCGGCCCCTCCGGTTCCGGCAAATCTACCCTGCTCCATATCCTGGGCGGCGTGGACCGTCCCACCTCAGGCAGGGTCTACCTGGACGGCACCGACGTCTACA
>CAKROP010000424.1 GCA_934373375.1 uncultured Anaerosacchariphilus sp. | reverse complement strand
CGCATTTCTCCCGCTCCCGGTTGACAAGACCAGAAGGGTTTCATATAATATTATCATTAAGCACTCGTGCAAATTTTAGAATTGTATACAAAAAGGAGAGTTATATTTTACTATGGGTACATACCTTACCATTATGGTAGTCTGTCTGATACTGTCGAGCTTTTTTTCCGCTACGGAGACGGCGTTCGCGGCCATGAACACCACGAAGCTGAAGACGCTGGCAGAGAAGGGCAATAAGAACGCGGCGCTGGTCTGCAGGCTGGACGAGCAGTATGACAAGCTGATTTCCACGGTCCTGATAGGCAATAACATTGTGAACATTGCCATGGCTTCCGTGGGAACCCTGCTCTTTACCATGAAGTACGGCGACATGGGCGCGACGCTTTCTACCATTGTGGTGACGATTGTAGTACTGATTTTCGGCGAGATATCCCCGAAGAGTATCGCCAATAACTGCCCGGAGCAGCTGGCCATGTTTTCCGCACCGGTGGTACAGTTCCTGATTTGGCTGTTCCTGCCGCTGAATATCCTGTTTGTGGGCTGGCAGAAGCTGCTGACGAAGATCTTTCATCTGGAACCCAGCTCCAAGATGTCCCAAGAGGAGCTGCTGACCCTGGTAAATGAGGTACAGGAGGAGGGCACCATCGACGAGGATGAGGGCGGCCTTCTGAGAAATGCCATCGAGTTCTCCGATCAGGAGGCCAGAGACATTCTGATTCACCGGACCGATCTGGCGGCGCTGCCGATTACAGCCACCAAGGAAGAGATTGCGGAAATGTTCACGGAGACGAAATTTTCCCGTCTGTTGATCTATCAGGACACCATCGACGATATTCTCGGCACCATCCACCGGAAGGATTTCTATGTGGGCTGCGGTATTACCGAAAAAGCGGTGAAAGATATCATTTCCCCGGCCATCTTCGTGCTGGAGAGCGAGCCCATCCGGATGATTCTGAAGAAGCAGCAGAAGGCCAAGACCCATGTGGCGGTGGTGGTGGACGAGTACGGCGGAACCTGCGGTATTGTCACCATGGAGGATATTCTGGAGGAGCTGGTAGGCGAGATCTGGGATGAGCATGAGGAGGCGGAGGTGCTTCTGAGGCGGATTGCGCCGGATACCTATCTGATTGACGCGTCCATGGATTTCGAGGAGTTTGCGGAGTACTTTAAACTGGACGACGAGTCCGAAATGGTGTCCGTCAGCGGCTGGGTCATGGAGCAGTTTGGCCGGGTACCGGAGCAGGGCGACCGCTTCGAGTACAAGGGCCTGGAAATCGAGGTCACGCAGGTTGGCAATCATCATGTGGACGAGATCCGCGTAAAGCAGACAGCGACGGAAGACGAAGAGACTTCCGAGGAGAAATAAAATAAGTACGGGGAAGGAAAATATGTCTAACTGCACCTTATGTCCCCGCGACTGCCGCGCCGATCGTGAAAATGGTCGGCGCGGTTTTTGCGGCGTGACCGGAAAAACCATCAAATGCGCCCGGGCGGCGCTGCATATGTGGGAGGAGCCCTGCATCTCCGGCGACGCCGGATCCGGCGCAGTCTTCTTCAGCGGCTGCCCTTTGCGCTGCATCTACTGCCAGAACCGGGATATTGCCGGGGCTGAACGTGGCATCGACATTACGGAGGAGCGCCTGGCGGAGATCTTCCTGGAGCTCCAGACCAAAGGCGCGGCCAACATCAACCTGGTGACGCCCACCCACTACACGCCGCAGATCATCCGCTCCGTGCAGCGGGCGCGGGAAAATGGCCTGAAGCTTCCAATTGTATATAATTGCA
>CAKROP010000423.1 GCA_934373375.1 uncultured Anaerosacchariphilus sp. | reverse complement strand
CTCTACATAGGGCTCAAATTCCCGGATTATATAGGGTCCGGTACAGTAAAGCGTGTCCGTGTAATTGCTGTTTTCTGAATCGTATACACTCCAGAGCGGATCGCAGAGATCATTTAACAGGTTTACGCTCTCATGCTGCAGATGGAAAATCAGCTTCTGACCATCTGCCTCCAGTGTGTCAATGGCGATCTGCCCCTTTGCGCGGTCATTTACTTCATAGGTCCGCTCAAAGCATTTTTTTACTGCCTCCGCAGTCATCTTCTCCCCATTCTGGAAGGTTACATCGTCCCGAAGCGTTACCGTCCAGTTGATATAATCGTCGCTCTCGCAGGATACTGCCAGATTCGCCGCGGGCGTAATGTTTTCATCCAGCTTAAACAGAGTCTCTGTGGTTCCGTCATACATCATATACCAGGCGTCCCAGCCATTGGCCGGGTCCATGGTCTCCGCCGCAAAGTAACCCATGGAACCGATATTCATAACCTTTTTTCCGTCCTCAGCCGCTTCGGTCTGTGCAGGCTCCGCTGTTGCGCTGCTCTCTGCCGCTTTTTCTCCGCCACAGGCTGTCATACTCAGCGCCATACCGGCTGCCAGTCCGACTGCAAGCAGCCGTTTCATTTTTTCTCTTAACATATAAAATTCCTCTCTTTTTATTTTCGCCGCAAGCCCGTCCTTGCTTTGCAAACACTGCTTATTCTAACATCTACCTTCGTTCGCTCACAAGCCCGGCAGGGGGTTCTGAAGCATTCGCATTTTTCCCGTATTTTCAGTTATTTTTTGAATATCACTGCAAGGCTTCCATTTTCACTCCTACTGGTAGACAGCCTCGTCCTCCGGATTCCACCGATACCCCAGACGCTTTGCGGTCTGCAGGGCCGCGTCCAGATCAATCTGATCCGCCAGCATGGCCAATGCCATGGACAAGCCGTCCGCTGTGGTCGCCGCTGAATAATATTTGCCATCCGCTACCCAGCTGGCATCCGGAATCTCGGACGCTCCGGCCAGGAACATGCGTTTCCAGTTTTCTCCTTTTTTACAGGCTGCGATTTTTCTGCGGAAAAGGAGTCCGGTCTGTGCCACCAGATAGGTCCCCTCTGCAATCATCAGACAGATTTCCGAGCGTTCCACTGCAATCTTAATCTTCTTCTGCAGCTCGCAGTCCTGTTGCAAAATTCTCCGGGCGCCCTTTCCTCCCGGTACCAGCAGAATGCCGCGAAGCTCCTCCGGAACCAGCTGCTCCGTCCAGACCTTCACGCCCTGCATACTGTTCACGATATTGCCCGTCATGGAAAGATAGCTGACGTGAAGCCCTTCTTTTTCACAGGACAGAATATCGGCCGGTCCAAAAGCATCCATGGTTTCGAAATCATCAAATAATAATACATTTACTTCCATTTTTCTTTCCTTTCCCGCGCTACAGGCTTTTAACCAAAAAGAACCGTGTTTGACCGAACACGATTCCTTTTGTGGTTGTTTGAAATTATTTGATAGTTGATTCATAATGGGATGGTTAGAGTGTAACAAGTTTCTGTTTTTCCAGCAAGCCTCCCTGGGGGTTGTTTTTTCATTCCTATTTTACTTCTATATCTATTCTTTTTTCGAATCCCGCTTATCCCCCCTGGTAGCTTGTACCCAATGTTATTCTCCTGCTATACTGAATAAATTCTTTTATGGAAAGGACATCGTTTTATGTCAAGAATTTTACATCAACTGAACCCCCGTATTACCGGCATAATCTGTCCGCGCTGTCAGGAACGCTATCCTGTGGGGGACTATTTTTTTGGCT
>CAKROP010000422.1 GCA_934373375.1 uncultured Anaerosacchariphilus sp. | reverse complement strand
GAGCAGATCTGGGATAAAAAATATCCGGATTCTAGTCTGGAATATACAGGAAATATTCTTCTTGTGGGAATTAACTATAATAAAAAGACGAAAGAACATGAGTGCAGGATTGAAAAGATAAAAAGATAGAAAACCGAATGCTGAGAGGAAAAACGTCATATCATGGACAACGGAATTCATGATATGACGTTTTTGTAAATATTTCAGTCGATACGAAATAGGAATGAACGATTAGATTTTAGAAATTTTTTAAAAAAAGTCCTTGACCGGTAGCAACTCCCGGGTGATAAGCTAAAGCTACAAAGACAGGGAAATAACAAAATATCACACATCAAAATAAAACAGGGAGGTTATGATGATGAACTTTACATTAAGCAATCAGGTGCAGATTCCGGCAGTGGGAATCGGAACCTTTATGATGACACCAGATCAGGCAGAGCAGGCGGTTGTGGATGCGTTAGCATGCGGATACTGCATGATTGATACGGCACAGGCTTACATGAATGAGCGCGCGGTCGGACGCGGAATCAAAAGATCCGGTGTGGCAAGAGAGGACATTTTCATCTCCACCAAAATCTGGGCAAGCCAGTATCTGACAGAAGGAACCGTAGAAAAGGGCCTGGAACTGCTCGGAACCGACTATATCGATCTGATGTTTATCCATCAGCCGGCAGGCGACTTCATGGCAGGATACCGCAAACTGGAAAAAGCATACAAAGAGGGCAAAATCAAATCGATCGGTATTTCCAACTTCCAGGGAGCAGCTTTGAAAAAACTGCTGGAAGAGTGCGAGATCAAACCGCATGTGATCCAGATGGAAGCACATCCGTATTACCGCGATGAAGAAACCATCGCAGCACTTGCACCGTGCGGCTGCTGCGTGATGGCATGGTATCCGTTAGGACACGGCGATCATGCACTGCTTGAGGAGCCGGTTGTCAAAGAACTTGCGGAAAAATATGGAAAGAGCACCGCACAGGTGATCTTAAGATGGCATACGCAGGTTGGAAACATCGTCATCCCGGGATCTACCAATCCGGAGCACATCAAGGCAAATCTCAATATCTTCGATTTCGAACTGACCGAGGAAGAAATGAAACAAATGGCAGGCCTGAACAAAAATGTGCGCTACTATTACCCGGATGAGGAGAAGCTGGCGGCATACGCGAATATGAAGATTGATCTGGACAGCCAGAAATAAAATAAATACGGTTTGCCGAAGATGGAAGAGCATGTGTTTACTGCATTTATTCAATAAGAAAGGGGAAACAAAAAATGGAATATAAAGTATTGACAAATAGTGTAAAAATGCCGATGGAGGGTTTTGGAGTTTTTCAGGTAAGAGATAAAGAAGAGTGTAAAGAATCTGTTTTAAATGCCATCCGGGCGGGCTATCGTCTGATCGACACAGCGGCTTCCTACACGAATGAAGACGCCGTTGGGGAAGCTGTCCGTGAGGCGATTGCGGAAGGAATCTGTACCCGCGAAGAGCTGTTCATCACATCCAAGATGTGGGTGCAGGATATGCAGAATTATGAAATGGCAAAGAAAGCCATCGACCATTCAATTGAGACACTGGGCGTGGAATATCTTGATCTTTATCTTCTGCACCAGGCAATGAAAGATTATTTCAGCGCATGGCGTGCCATGGAAGATGCATACAAAGAAGGAAAGTTAAGAGCCATCGGTGTTTCCAATTTTTATCCGCATGTGCTGACCAACTTCTGCGAAACGGTAGCGATCCGTCCGATGGTAAACCAGATTGAAATGCATCCGTACTTCGCAC
>CAKROP010000421.1 GCA_934373375.1 uncultured Anaerosacchariphilus sp. | reverse complement strand
TTTTTATATAGTGGAGAGAAGTCTCAGCGTCTGCCTCAGGGCAGTTGAGGCTTTTTTCAGTTAGAGCGGGAATCTGGGAAATAGGTTCTGTACGGATAGCAGCTTTGCTGGCTGCACCCAGATTCTGGGAAGTATAGGCTGACATGGCCTGCCCCAGGGCCGACATAGGTACGATGCAGAAGCTTTCCACCCGGGAGGCTGCCGAATAGCCAGCCAGCACCTGGGAACCGAAGGGATTGATGACTGCCTGGACCAGCATAGCGCCGATGGAGACGGTAGCCTGCTGGAAGATAGAAGGAAGGGCGATGCGGGTGATGGCGGCGAGCTCGGTGGGGCTGAACAGGGTGATGGAAAGGGGCAAGTGATGCTCTATGCCGCCGGACATCGGATGTACAGGGATTTCAGAGTCCGGACTTTGGCGTAAGGAAGATTCCGCTATGGATTTATCGCAAGAATCCGTAAGGGGTTCTGGAGCGGTACATTGCTTCAGCGTCTGCCGGAACAGAATAAAGGACAAAACCGCCGATACGCCCTGCGCGGCCAGGGTGGCCCATGCCGCCCCTGCGATACCAAGCTTCAGTCCGCAGACCAGCCACAGATCTAGCCCGATATTCAGTACCGAAGAGAAAATCAGCAGATACAGCGGCACCCGGGAGCGGCCCAAGGCATTGAACATGGCGGAAAGTACATTGTAAAGGAAGAGAAAGGGCAGGCCCAGAAAGTAGATCCGCAGATAGGCAGAAGCCATTGGCAGCACATTTTCCGGCGTGTGCAGAGCCTGAAGGATGGGCGTACAGAAAAAGAGGCCGAAGGCGGCCAGCAGCAGGCTTAAGGCCAGAAATGTCAGAAGGGCCGTGGAGACACAGAGCCGGAGCCTTCCATATTCCCGCGCGCCAAAATAGCGGCCGGTCAGTACGCCGGCACCCACGCCGCCCCCGATGGCGATGCAGATAAACACATTGGTCAGGGCATAGGATGCGCCGATGGCAGCGAGAGCATTTTCCCCTACGAAGCGTCCAACGATCAGGGAGTCAGCCATGGTATAAAACTGTTGAAACAGATTGCCCACCATCATGGGAAGGGCGAAGAGCCAGATGGCCTTTAAGGGTTTCTCATGCAGTAAATATTCCTTCTCCATAAACATAGCTCCTTTCCCGAGAATATGATAAATCAAACCAAATAAATCGGATGAAATGATGTTTTCTGTTCTGGTACAGCTCTTCCTACTGGCGGCGGCCCTGTCGGCTGATATCTTTGCCGCCGGTTTCACATATGGAGCGGGCGGGATCCGACTGTCTTCCGCAGCAGCGCTCCTTCTGACCACGCTGCCCGCGGTAGTTCTGACCCTGTCCATGGGACTTGGCGGTGCGGCGGGAAGTTATTTTCCGGAAATTCCGGGACGTATTCTGGGGGCGCTTCTACTGGCAGCCCTGGGGGTCTGGAACCTGATGGATCGCTCCGCCCACGAGGAGGTAACCCGGGCGGACAAAAATCAGGATCGCTTTGTGACCTGCCCGGAGGCGCTTGCCCTGAGCGCAGCTTTGTCACTGGATAGTCTGGCGGGCGGCGTGGGTGCAGGGACAGGCGAAGCAGTGTATCTGGTAGCGGTCTTTCTATTTGGACTGCTTACCGGACTGGCAGCGCTGTTCCTGGGAAAATACGCTGGAAAATGCGTCAGCAGCCGCTTAAGGTTCCGGCCAGGCCAGGTGGGCGGAGGGATGCTGCTGGTGCTGGCGGTACTGAAGCTGCTCTGCTAAAAGTTAGTTATTAAATGCAAATTATTTCCTGCGCT
>CAKROP010000420.1 GCA_934373375.1 uncultured Anaerosacchariphilus sp. | reverse complement strand
ATGCATCATTTATACAATTTCTTTTAGTTTTCGCCAAATTTTTTATATATTTTTACCGTCAGCCTGTCTTGTTATTTTTTATCCTGCATGCTATGATAAGAAAATACTGCAGGTTCTGGACATGAACCTTGTCTTTCCCTGCAGACAATACCAGAAATTATTTTCATAAAAATAGAGAAAAGAGGATTCGAACATGAAATTAAGCGCGCGCAACCAGTTAAAAGGAAAAGTGATCAATATCAACAAAGGAGCTGTAAACTCTATTGTCACAATTGATATCGGAGGCGGAAATATTATTACCGCTACTATTTCCTGTGCGGCAGTGGAAGAACTTGGACTTGAAGTGGGCTCTGATGCTTATGCTGTAATCAAAG
Organism: uncultured Anaerosacchariphilus sp.; assembly: GCA_934373375.1. Classification (GTDB taxonomy): domain Bacteria; phylum Bacillota; class Clostridia; order Lachnospirales; family Lachnospiraceae; genus Laedolimicola. Next base: position 1,439 of record CAKROP010000420.1, on the reverse strand, counting down.
CTACAAATGTAATGGTGGGTATTGATGAATAAACTTTACACCGCCCAGGAAGTGGCAGATAAACTTCAGATAAAAAAGACAACTGTTTATGAATTGATCAAGCGTGGAGAATTATACTCTTCCAAGGTAGGAAAGCAGCTTCGGAATATTCTCTATTACAGTGAGAACAGGGACGTGCTGATGCTGGTGGATCTGGGCTCCCTGGAAAATATAGAAGAAGTGATCGGGGACGTATCCGACATTAATTTTGGAATCATCAACAATGTGTCAACCAATCTGGCGCTGGAAATCGGCTTTGCCATAAGCCGTGGAACGCCGCTGGCGGAGATCCTGGAGGATGCCCGGGAAAATGTAAAGACCAGTTACAAGCTCATCGAACGGGCCCACAGGGAGGATGTGCTGATCTTCATCAGCGAGAGCGGAAGCGACGTGGCGGCAAGGGTGGGGGAGCTCTTCCTGGACAGCCTGCCGAAAAATCTGGAGCTTACGGTAAAGTGCTACGATTACGATACCTTTACGGAGCTGGATCGGGCGGGAGAGCTGGATAAATATAACGTACTCTTCGCGGCGACCACGGCTGTGCCGATTCAGAGCGAGAGATTTCCGATGATTCCCCTGGAGGAGATTATTACCTTCAACAGCTTTCCGCGTCTGCGGGAATGCTTTAACGGCTATCTTTCCCCGGAGGAATTCGAGCAGTTCCGGAAGAATCTGCTGAATGTATTTTCCCTTCAGAATGTGGTGGAGGCGCTGACCATTCTAAATGCCGGAAAGGTATTAAGCCAGGTAGACGCCATGCTGGACGAGCTGCAGACTCTGATGAAACGGAAATTTCTGGAAAAAACAATTGTGGGACTGAATATCCATATCAGCTGTCTGATCGAGCGACTGGTTAAGAAGGAAGAAATTACGACCCATCTGAAGCTGGAACATTTTGAGGAAGAACATGGTGATTTTATCCAAATGGTGGAAAAAAGCTTCGCCAATATCGCCAGACAATACAATATCCGGCTGGTAATGAGCGAGATTGCCTACATCTACGACTATATTCATTATGAGGGCAGAAAACAGGTGCGCCAGAAGGAAGAGGATTTTTAAACTTTAAACAGAAAGGAAAACGGCTATGATTTATACAGTAACCTTCAATCCGGCCTGGGACTATGTGGTATTTCTGGACAGTCTGGTGCCGGGAGAAATCAACCGGGCAAAGCATGAGAGCATTGTCTGGGGAGGCAAGGGAATCAATGTGTCCGGCATTTTGCAGGAGCTTGGGGCCGAAAGCACCGCCCTGGGATTCGTGGCAGGCTTTACCGGGCAGGCGCTGGAGGCCGGAATCGAGGCCCGTGGAATCCACACGGATTTTATCCGGCTTCCCGAAGGAAATACCAGGATCAATGTGAAGGTAAAGCATAGAGAGGAAACAGAGATAAACGGTCAGG
>CAKROP010000419.1 GCA_934373375.1 uncultured Anaerosacchariphilus sp. | reverse complement strand
GGCTGCATGGTACGGCATTTCCACGATCCACATGTCTAAAATTTATTAATTTACATACACGAGGTAACACAAATGAAAAGCATTCTTGTAATTCCGGCTCTGAATCCGCCGGCGCACCTTCTGGAATATGTGGACGAGCTGATTGCTTCCGGCGCGGAACACCTGGTTCTGGTGGATGACGGAAGCGCTTCCGAATATAAACCAATCTTCGAAAAGCTCTCAGAGCACCCCCAGTGCCATATTCTGACCCATACAGTCAATCAGGGCAAGGGACGGGCTTTGAAGGACGCCTTTGCCTATATTTTAGAGCAGCCGCAATGGGCGGGACTGGGCGTCATTACCGCCGACTCCGACGGCCAGCATCTGGCAGCGGATATCCGGCGGATGGATCAGGAAATGGAGCAGCTCCGCCGGAAAGAGGATCGCTTTCTTCTGCTTGGCTGCCGCAATTTCCATCAGGATGACGTTCCCTTCCGCAGCCGGTTCGGCAATCTTCTGACCTGCTCCCTGTTCCGGCTTTTGTACGGCGTATCCGTGACCGATACCCAGACCGGTCTCCGGGGAATTTCCTGGGATCTGCTTTCCCATATGTGCGGGCTTTCCGGCGAGCGCTTCGAGTATGAGATGAATATGCTGACCGACGCGGCCCTCTCCAAAACCCCGGTACACACCCTGGAGATTAGCACCGTTTATCTGGACAATAATTCCGAATCCCATTTTAATCCGCTGGTGGATTCCATCAAAATATACCGGATTCTGTTTGGCACCTTTTTAAAATACGCCGTATCCTCGTTATTTTCCTCTCTGGTGGATCTGGTTTGCTTTACGGCTGCGGAGCTGCTTCTCCCCGCAGGCGCATACCGGATTCTGGAAGCCACGGTCATCGCGCGGATTATTTCCTCGCTGGTCAATTATTCCTGCAATAAAAAGCTGGTTTTTTCCGATAAGGGCAGCACAGGCTCCACGCTTCCGAAGTATTACGCCCTCTGCGTGGTCGTTATGCTCTGCTCAGCCGGTCTGGTAAGCCTCTTTTCCTTCCTGCCGGTTCCGCCCACTCTGATTAAAATTGTGGTGGACACGGTTCTGTACCTGCTCAATTACCAGATACAGCGCCGCTATATTTTCAAAACTATTTAATTTCTGGAGGAGCTTGTTATGAATACTCTGCTGCTGGGCCTGCGCGTACTGCTGTTTGCCCTTTCCACCTTTGGCTATCTGACGGTTCTGCATAAAAAAACGAAGCTGCCGGTCGAGTTTCTTCCGGCCATCGTCTTCTGCGGACAGATTTGCGTCCTGTTTGCGGCAGGCATCCTGAACCTGCTTTCTCTGTCCGTCTGGCTTTTATTCGGCGCAGGGCTTCTTCTGGCTGTGCTTTCCCTTCGGGATCACAGACTGTACCGGGATTTTCTCTGCCCGGGTTATGTGTTTTTCGCGCTGTCCTGTCTTTATTTTTTACTGATGCTGAAAGGACAGGTTTTCAATTCCTATGACAATTTTTCCCATTGGGCCCTGGTCGTAAAACAGATGCTTCTGACGGATCGCTTCCCGACCTTTCAGGATCCGCTCATCCTGTTTCAGGCCTATCCGCTGGGAAGCTCATCTTTTATTTATTACGTCTGCTGTCTGATCTCCCGCGTATCGGAAGGCTGTCAGATGTTCGCGCAGGTAATGCTGTCCCTCAGCATGATCCTGCCCTTATTCTCCTGCATCCGAAAGCAGAAGGTTACGGGTATTCTTCTGATGCTGGGAAGTACGCTGTTTTTCCTGAGCTACAATACGGTTCCTTCCGAGCTCCTTGTGGACGCGCTTCTGGCCCTTACC
>CAKROP010000418.1 GCA_934373375.1 uncultured Anaerosacchariphilus sp. | reverse complement strand
AGAGGATATTCTGGATTTTGTATAAGACGTGGGAGGATAAGAACCTTTGAAGACGGTCGGAATCATAGCAGAATACAACCCATTTCATAAAGGGCACGCTTATCAGCTTCGGAAAGCGAAGGAGCTTTCCGGGGCTGATTTTGCTGTCATTGTCATGAGCGGCGATTTCGTACAGCGGGGATGTCCGGCTCTGACAGACAAATATCTGAGAGCGGAGATGGCGCTCTGTTCCGGTGCGGATCTGGTGCTGGAGCTGCCGGTATCCTATGCCACCGGCAGCGCGGAGACCTTTGCCCGGGGAGCGGTGGCGGTGCTGGAGGAATTGGGCTGCGTAGACGCACTTTGCTTTGGAAGCGAGACGGGCGATTTGGACAGCCTTTGGCGCTATGCGAGCCTTTTTGAGGAGGAGCCGCCCCTCTACCGGGAGACCTTGCAGTCTTATCTGAAACAGGGAGTCAGCTTTCCGGCAGCCAGAAGCCGGGCGGCGGAGGAGTACTGGAACAGCACGGAGCGGATTCTGCCGTGTTCCGCCGACGACGCGGATTGCCGCCGGGCAGCTTCCATACTGGATTCTCCCAATAATATCCTCGGCGTGGAATATCTGCGGGCGCTGCTTCATAAAAACAGCAGGATGAAGCCTCTGACCATCCGGCGGGAGGCGGCAGGGTATCATGAGCTGACCTTGGACACGGCGATGGCATCAGCCTCGGCCATCCGGAATGCGGTGGCGGGATTCGGGAGAGAAACCCTGCCTTTGGAGGCTGCGGCGCAGCTTCCGAAAGAATCTGGCGTCCTGCTCGCACAGGCGCTCCAAAGGAATGAAACGCTCTCCTGGAATGATTTTTCACCGCAGCTTTTTTACCGGCTGCTGACGGATTCTCAGGAAGAGCTGGCAGCTGTGCAGGATGTGGGAGAGGAGTTGGCCGCGCGGATCTGCAAGAACCGTCTGACCTTTACCTCGGCAGAAAGCTTTGCAGACCGGATAAAGACCCGGCAGGTGACCCATACGCGTGTGACCCGGGCACTGTGTCATATTTTACTGGGGCTTTCGCAGAAGGAGCTTGAGGCGCGCCGGGCGGCGGATTATCCGGTTTACCTGAGGGCGCTGGGCTTTCGAAAAAGCGCCGGGGAGCTGCTTTCAGCAGTGAAGCGGGAGAGCGCTTCGCCGCTTCTGGTAAAGACGGCGGACGCGGCGAAAATTTTGTCAGAGGAACAACGGGCGTTGTTTGAACAGGATGTGGCGGCGGCCAATCTCTATGAGGCGGCCAAGACCCTGAAAACCGGGCAGCCGATGCAGAACGAATATACACGAGGTCCGGTGATTCTGCCCTGACAGAGCGCTGTCTGCCCCCACAGGAGGCGGGGACAGAAGAATATCGGAAAATGAAAATCGATCGAACAAACGGGGGAAATTGCTTCCATTATGCGGCATTGCATTCAAAAAACAGTATCAACAGAATACGACGGCTCTACCCTCTATCATTTTCTCCGGGAAGGCATGGGTCTTGCAAAGAAGGAAATCAGCCGAGCCAAGTTTCTGGAGGATGGTATCTGCGTGGACGGAGAACGGCAAAAAGTGACGGCACAGGTGCGAAAAGGGCAGCAGGTGACGGTGCAGACGGAAAAATCGGACGCAGTGAGCGGGCATCTGAAGGCTTCCAACGCGCCGCTGGAGATTCTGTACGAGGACATGGATGTGGTGGTGGTAAACAAGCCTTCCGGCATCCCGGTACACCCTTCCGGCAGACGGACCTTTGAGGCGGATACGCTCGCGAATCGCCTGATACATTATTTACGGGAAAAGGGGGAAGAGGGAGTCATCCGCATCGTTG
>CAKROP010000417.1 GCA_934373375.1 uncultured Anaerosacchariphilus sp. | reverse complement strand
TGGAACATCTCATACTGTTCTCTCAGATAAGGCCAGCGTTCATCGTGAAAATACCCGTTGCAGATAGAAGAGCAGATTATTACGCATTTATCCTTCATAACTCTCTTATGCCGGATTACCTGCGCGCTCAAGGCCTGCATCATCTGAATCGGGTTCGTTCCCATTCCGTTGCCATAATGGAAATCCTGCGGCATTCCGAATATCATAATGTCGTATTTTTCCTCTGCAAATGGTACATAGGTACGCTTATTCGCCATGATCCAGGAATGGGGCTGCATCACCGCCGCGTATCCGGAATTGATCTCGATCTGACGGGACCAGGTATCCAGCACCGCGTCACAGCAGAAAAATGGATGGCCCATCTTCTTTTCCATGTGCATACCAATCTCATCGAATTTGCTCCGCATCAGGCTATGACTGGATACCGGTGTGAAATCCTTTCGATGCATGACATCCGGCACATGATGTGTCGCAATGGAGCGCCAGTGGGTAATACCGGTCGAACAATGCTTATATCCCCCGGAATATCCTCCATACGGATTGCCCTGTGTATGGCCAATCAGAATCGGGATGTCACAATCAAAGACATACTTATTCATTAATACCCTGTCACCGCGCTCTGTGCAGCCCAGTTCTACCAGATGCTCATAATCCTCTGAATCATGACTGGTAATCTGATGGGTCCAGTAAAATTCGTTGAACAATTTTTCCCCGAGAATTTTTTTCATCTCCGGAACCGTTGTCCGCGGATGCAGGCCGTTGGAAAACAGCAGTAAAATATCCTTTTTTTCTACGCCTGCCGCATACAGCTCTTCCAGAATGACCTGAATCGCGATTTTTCGATGCGAAGTGGGCTGGCAGCCTCCCTTTACAATATCCGGAATAACAAATACCACGGTGCTTCCCTTATGTGCCAGCTTTGACAGGGGATCCATTCCCATGGGATTCCGCACGGATTCTCTTGTGGCCTCTACCAGCTTCTCCTCTGGAATGCAGGGCGGATCCTTCACGGTTGTTCCCGGAATAAAAATCTCTGTATTATCCGGCAGTTCTGCAGACATCAGGCCGTTTCCATATTCAAAATCCAATTTCATACGTTGTTCCTCCTACTCTCCCATGTATTTGTCAATAATTTCCAGGTACTCTTCCGGATAAAATCCGATTTCTCCCTGGAACCGTGTCAGTGCAATCAGTCCACCGTCCAGCTCTGCCACCGATGATACCATGGCTGCATTCTCTTTTTTCAGACCGCCTCCGTACACAACATCCACATCTCCCATGACCTTTTTTATGTATTTTCCAATCATTTCCATATATTCTTTTCCCGGAGGTGTCTTGCCTGGTCCGATTGCCCAGACTGGTTCATAACCGATAGTCACTTTTGCCAAATCCGCTCCTGCCAATCCTGTCGTCAGCTGCTTTTCCAGCACCTCCTGCCAGTTTTCCTGCTCTTCTGCCCGCTCGCCAATGCAGTACAATACCTCCAGACCAGCTCTCTGGGCTGCCAGAATTTCCTGATTCAGAATACGGTTTACAGCTTCTGCATCTGTACAGCCTGCTTCCTTCAGAACTCCCGCTTTATCCATCCGTTCCTCGCAGTGTCCTATCAGCACGGCTTTACATCCCAGTCCAGCCATTGCGTTTCCCGTCCTGTTGCCCGTAAAAGCGCCAAAATTTTTACCCTTTTCTGTATCCGCTCTGTAAATACTCTGACATCCAAGTTTAACCATGCTGTCCTGCTTCAGCGCCGCACCGGCTGTCAATATATGCGCCTCCGGGAAAAAGATTACAAATTCCACATCTTTTCCTCTGTATTTTTCCAGAGGTTCCTGAA
>CAKROP010000416.1 GCA_934373375.1 uncultured Anaerosacchariphilus sp. | reverse complement strand
CCCCCTATGACTTCAGCTTCAGCGGCCTGAAATCTGCCGTGCTGAATTATCTGAACGGATGCCAGATGAAAGGCATTGAGATTAACCGCGCCGACGTGGCGGCCTCTTTCCAGAAGGCAGTCTGCGACGTGCTGGTGGAGCATGCTATGATTGCGGTGAAAGAGAGCGGTCTGAACAAGTTCGCCATTGCGGGCGGCGTGGCGTCCAATTCCGCACTGCGTGCGGCCTTTGAGAAAGCCTGCGCGGAGCGTCAGATTGAATTTTATCATCCATCGCCGATTTTCTGCACAGACAACGCGGCGATGATTGGAGCAGCGGCTTACTATGAGTTTATCGCAGGCAAACGTGATGGACTGGATCTGAATGCGGTTCCGAATCTGAAGCTTGGCGAGCGGTAATATATGCTGATGTCTGTTTTATCTGCCGGGATTAGAGTTCTCTTGATACGGGCCCTGCATGTAGAAAAAGGCGTCTGTAGAGTGCAGAACGATATCTATGGATAGATGGATAGACGGTATGGTTATATAAGAGTATTGCAGGAGATAGGATATGAAGAGAAAATCAAGTACAGCCATCGTTCTGGCAGCAGGTCAGGGAAAACGGATGGGCGGCGACGTCCACAAGCAGTTTCTGGAACTGGAAGGACACCCGGTCGTCTATTATTCCATCCGGGCTTTTCAGGAATCCCCACTGATCGACCGGATTCTTCTGGTGACCGGCGAGACAGAGATAGATTATGTAAAAACAGAGATCGTAGAGAAATACCATTTCGACAAGGTAAGTGCCGTCGTGGCAGGCGGCCATGAGCGCTATGCCTCGGTCTGGAATGGCCTGAAAGCGTTGGAAAAAAGTCTGAGTGAAGAAGAGAAGGCTGGCTTTGTATTCATACACGACGGCGTGCGTCCTTTTATAAATGAAGAGATTCTGCGTCGCGCCTTTGACGCGGTAGAGGCATATCATGCCTGTGTAGTCGGCATGCCCAGTAAAGACACGGTCAAAATCGCCGACGCGGATGGTTTTGTGTCCGAAACTCCGGTCCGCAGCCGGGTCTGGAATGTGCAGACCCCGCAGGTATTTGATTTCCGTCTGGCTTACGAGGCCTACGATGCCCTGGAGCAGAGCGGACGCAGTGATGTGACGGATGACGCTATGATTGTGGAAGCATTTACGGACAAAAAGGTGAAACTGGTGGAAGGTTCCTACGAGAATATCAAGCTGACCACGCCGGAGGATCTGAAGATCGCCGCGACATTTTTACATAATCAAATATAAGAAAACCCGGATAGAAAAACGATTCGGGGAATGGAAAAAAGCGGAGTTCTGAGAACAGGATTCTGCTTTCTGTTTATAAAAAGCAAAAGGAAAGGGAAAAGTATGAAATTTTTGTTTGCATCCGATTCATTGAAAGGAACCCTGTCAAGCGACGACACAGGCAGACTTCTGGCAAAAGCGGCAAAAGAGGTATTTCCGGCCTGTATCTGTGAAAGTATCCCGGTAGCAGACGGCGGAGAAGGAACCGTAGATGCGGTCATCCGGGCGGTACAGGGACAGCAGATCCGGGTGAAAGCGCAGGATCCCCTGATGCAGACAAGAGAAACATACTATGGAAAGCTGGATGAAAACAGGGCCATCATCGAGATGGCCCTGGCTTCCGGCTACGCCCTGGTACCTGCGGAAAAGCGAAATCCCCTGTATACAAGCTCCTACGGAACCGGCGAACTGATTCGTGACGCCTTGGACAGAGGCTTTCGCAATATCACCATCGCCATCGGCGGATCCGCCACCAATGACGGCGGTATGGGCTGTATGCGCGCGCTGGGCGTCCGCTTCCTTGACCGGGCGGGGCGGG
>CAKROP010000415.1 GCA_934373375.1 uncultured Anaerosacchariphilus sp. | reverse complement strand
CTCATAAATCAACTCCGCGGCCGTATGATTTATGAGCGGGCAGATGCAGAAAAACCGCATATGGGATTGACCACATGGGCAGCGGCACCGGATGGTAAAATTGTAAAAAGCGATGTGAGCATTGCGAAAAATTATCTGAGTGAGCAGGAAATGCGGTCATTGGAACGTATCGTATCGGCTTATCTGGATTTGGCAGAAGACCGTGCAGAACGCCACATACCAATGACAATGGAGGACTGGTCAAAGCGGCTGGATTTGTTCTTGATGGCAGATGATAGAGAGATCTTACAGGATGCAGGAAAAATCACAGCAGAGATTGCCAGGGCAAAAGCGGAGACGGAATTTGAAAAATATCGTGTCGTGCAGGACAAATTGTTTCTGTCCGACTACGATAAATATATGCTGGAGTTAGAAAAAAACGCAAAGAATTAATGGTTTGAGTATTACATTTCCAAACGTGATAAAATCAAAGACAGAGTAATAAAAAGAGACACACGATATAGCAATAGAAAGAAGGAACACACATGGATTCACTCACTTACAAAAGAACAAACGTCTACGAAACCGCCGACCAGCCCATGATGACTGCGATCTTCGATTTCGCTGAGGGTTACAAACATTTTCTGGACGGAGGAAAGACCGAGCGGGAGTGCTGCGCTTATGTGGAGGCGGCTGCGAAGGCAGCGGGGTATGAGGCTTTCGAATTTGGCCGCAAGCTCAAGGCGGGCGACAAGATTTATTACAACAACCGCGGAAAAAATATGTACCTGATCAAGGTAGGCACGGAGGATATCGCGAAAGACGGCATCCGCATCATCGCCTCCCACATCGACAGCCCGCGTCTGGATCTGAAGCAGCTTCCCCTTTACGAGTCCGAGGGCGTGGCCCTGGGCAAGACCCATTACTACGGGGGCCTGCGCAAATACCAGTGGGCGGCCATGCCCCTGGCCCTGCACGGCGTGGTAGCATTGAAGGACGGCGTCACCGTACAGGTGAAGGTGGGCGAGGATGAGGACGATCCGGTCTTCTACATCAGCGACCTGCTTCCCCATCTGGCGGCCAAGCAGAATCAGAAGCCCCTGGGAAATGCCATCGAGGGCGAGCAGCTGAACATCTGGTTTGGTAACATTCCCTACACCGCAGCCACCGAGGACGACGAGAAGACCGTCAAGAACAACGTTCTGCATCTGCTGAATGATAAATACGGCATCACCGAGGCAGATTTCATGAGCGCTGAACTGTCCATGGTCCCGGCCTTCAAGGCCAAGGATGTGGGCTTCGACCGGGCGCTGCTTGGAAGCTACGGCCACGACGACCGGGTCTGCGCTTATCCGGCATGGAAGGCATGCCTGGACGAGACCTCTGATAAGCATACGGTGATGATTGTCCTAGCGGATAAAGAGGAGATCGGAAGCGAAGGAACCACCGGCATGCAGAGCGCCATTTTCACAGATCTCATCGACGAGCTGGCAGCCTCCTTTGGTGTAAGCTCTGCGGCTATCCGGGCCCATTCCAAGTGCCTGTCCGCGGATGTGACGGCGGCCTACGACCCCAATTACCCGGAGGTCTGCGAGAAGAACAACTCCGTGTTCCTGTCCTGCGGTGCCGGCATCATGAAGTTCACCGGAGCCAGAGGAAAGAGCGGATCCAATGACGCCAACGCCGAGTTTCTCGCATACCTGCGGAACCTCTTCGATGAAAATGGCGTGGTATGGCAGACCGGCGAGCTGGGCAAGGTAGACGAGGGAGGCGGCGGAACCGTAGCCAAATTCATTGCCAAGTTCAACATCGACACCGTAGACATCGGCGTTCCGGTCATTTCCATGCATTCCCCCTGGGAGGTGGTATCCAAGGC
>CAKROP010000414.1 GCA_934373375.1 uncultured Anaerosacchariphilus sp. | reverse complement strand
TATTGTATAGAGAAAAGACATGACCGGAATACAAAGTCGTTTCTTTTTTATATAATTTATAATTTTTTAATATTTCTCTTGCGCTTTACTGTGAAAAAGTGTATAATTCGTTTAAAAATAGAATATATTCTAGATAATGCTCTAGAATATAGCATGTAAAGGAGATGGATGTTATGACACAAATGTTATCACTGCTATTCATTCTCGGCATCATGGGATTTGCTGAGATTGTATCCAAGCTGACAAAAGGAAAGATTCCTTCAGCTCTGATTCTGGCTCTTGGCTACATTGTTGGTTTCTGGACGATCCTGCCGAAGGACATCGTGCAGAACAGTGGCATTGCTACCATGTATACGATTTGCACGTTCTACTGCATTACCAATATGGCAACCAGTATTCCGGTGGCAGAGATGAAGCGTCAGTGGAAGACGATTCTGATCGCCTGTCTTGGCGTTATCGGTATCTGCCTGACCAGCTTTACCATTGGTATGCTGTTGTTTGGAAAACAGCTGGTACTTTCCACCGTATCCAGTTTTGCAGGTGGCTCCGGAGCATTGATTGTGATTCAGCAGGCAGCTGAGGAACTGAACCTTCCGAATGTGGCGGTGGCAGCGCTGATAGCCGGAACGACACAGATCCTGATCGGCTATCCGCTTACAGGCGTGGTACTCAGACGGGAAGCGAAAAGACTGGGCGTACAGTATAAGTCCGGCAATCTGACTGCGCATACCATGGCGGAGGACGGCGACAAATTTAAATTTAAGCCTTTCGTAAAACTGCAGAAATTTTCAAGCCCAACGGTTATTCTTCTGAAATTGACAGCCATTGCCGTGGTTTCCATCTGGATTCAGGATGTAACAGGACTGAACCGTCTGGTTGCCTGCCTGATCTTAGGCTTTCTGGCATCTGCAACCGGATTTCTGGAAGCAGACGCGCTGGGGAAAGCCAAAGCCAATGGTATCTGCATGACCTTTATGCTTGCATATCTTTTTGGATGCTTTTCTGCGGCAACTCCGGATGTATTTTTCTCCCTGTTCTTTAAAATCCTGGGACTGGCAGTAATTTCTACCATCGGTATGTATGTTATGGCATTTGTGGCAAGCAAGATTTTCAAGGATATCACCTTTGATATGTGTAAGGGTATTATTCTTACCTGCTATCACGGATTTCCGGTCAATGTCATGCTGACAGAAGAAGCTATCGACAATGTCATCGAAGATAAAGAAGAGCGCGAGGTTATCGCAAGCCGTATGGTTCCGATGATGCTGGTAGGCGGATTTACCAGTGTTACCTTTGTATCCGTATTGCTGGCAAGTATCTGCGCAAGTATGCTGGCAGCCATGTAATCAATAAAAGCGAGGAGAAATGAAAAATGGATATTAAAAAAGAAGCGCTGGAGCTGCAGCCCTTTCTGATAGAATTCCGGCATGACTTACATATGCATCCGGAGCTCAGCATGCAGGAATTCCGTACTACAGAGCAGTTTGTGAAGAAGCTGGAGGAATGGGGCATTGCTTATCAGAGATTCGATCCCACGGGTTTGATGACAGAGCTTGCGGGAAAGTCGGATGGCCCGTTGGTGTTGCTTCGCGCAGATATTGACGCTTTGCCGATTCAGGAAACAACAGGACTTCCCTATGCGTCGCAGACCGAGGGCATCATGCATGCCTGCGGTCATGATACCCATGGAACGATGCTGTTGGGGGCACTGAAGATTCTGAATGAACATAGAGAAGAACTCCCCGGTCGTGTACGCTTTGTATTTCAGCCCGGAGAGGAAAATGGCGAGGGCGCCCAGACAGTGATTGCCCAAGGTGCCGCGAAGGACGCGGATCTGTGTGTCGGCATTCACAGCGCCCCGGATTATCAGGTAGGACGTATAGGCTGCTGTCCGGGCCCCGCCCTG
>CAKROP010000413.1 GCA_934373375.1 uncultured Anaerosacchariphilus sp. | reverse complement strand
ATGCACGAGACCACCCAGCTGTGCATCCGTCAGCTCCGCAAGTTCCTGACTCCGGAGACCGAGCTTCTGGATGTGGGAACCGGCAGCGGCATCCTGTCCATCATCAGCCTGAAGCTGGGTGCGAAGCACGCCGTGGGAACCGACCTGGATCCCTGCGCGGTAGAGGCTGTAAGGGAAAATATGGAAGTGAATGGCATCGATCCGGCTTCCTTTGCAATGATGATCGGCAATATCATCACGGAAAAAGAGATTCAGGATCGGGTAGGCTACGAGTGCTACGATATTGTGGTAGCCAACATTCTGGCAGAGGTGCTGGTGCCGTTGACGCCGGTGATTCTGTCCCAGTTAAAGCCGGGCGGCGTCTATATCACCTCCGGTATCATCGACGACAAGGAAGACCTGGTGGTGGAGACTGTGAAGAAATGCGGTCTGACCGTTCTGGAAGTTACCCATCAGGGCGAGTGGGTCAGCGTAACGGCCCGTAAGGAGCAGTAGGGATGCATCGTTTTTTTGCGGAACCCGGCAATATCGGGGAAAAGGAAATCGTAATCACCGGCGCGGATGTGAATCATATCCGGAATGTCCTTCGTATGCGGACAGATGAAGAGGTGCTGATCGCCGACGGCCAAGGCGCGGAGTACCGCTGTAAGCTTATCGAACTTAGTGAAAATGAGGTGCGCGCCCAGATTCTCTGGAAGCTTGACGGCAATGCGGAGCTTGCCTCAGCCGTTACCCTGTTTCAGGGGCTGCCGAAAAGCGACAAGATGGATCTCATCGTCCAGAAATGCGTGGAGCTGGGAGTGGACCGGATTGTTCCGGTATCTACGAAGCGGGCTGTGGTGAAGCTGGACGCAAAAAAGGAGCAGACACGGCTGAAGCGCTGGAATACCATCTCGGAGAGCGCGGCCAAGCAGTCAGGCCGTGGCGTGATTCCGGAGGTCAGCGGCGTAATGTCCTTCGGAAAGGCTCTGGAAGAAGCAAAGAAGCTGGACGTGCTTCTGATTCCTTATGAGCGGGCTGAACACATGGCTAAAACCAGGCAGGTCATGGGTGAAATCAGGCCCGGACAGTCTGGAGGTATCTTTATCGGGCCCGAGGGCGGCTTTGAAGAGAGCGAAGTAGAGGAAGCCGTGGCAGCAGGGGCAAAGGCTATTACACTGGGAAAGCGGATTCTGCGGACCGAGACTGCGGGGCTGGCGGTGATGGCCATGCTAAGTTACCTGCTGGAAGAATAAAAATGCAGGTTCATAGTTTTTATCTTGTAAGATTTCTATCAGGTAAGTGAGAGAATAAACCTTACGTAAGCCCGTGTATGGCGAGTGCTTTTGAGCAGGGGGAAAAAGACTGTGAACATAGAGAATAATAAAGAGGAAGAATATGGAAGTTTATTTAGATAATTCAGCCACCACCCGCTGCTTCCCGGAGGCGGCGAAGCTGATGTACAAGGTCATGACCGAGGACTACGGCAATCCGTCGTCTTTACATCAGAAGGGCGTGGATGCGGAGAAATACGTCCGCGAGGCGAAAGAAATCATTGCGAAAAATCTGAAGGTGGAGCCCAAGGAGGTCTACTTCACCTCCGGCGGTACGGAAAGTGATAATCTGGCGCTGATGGGCGCGGCCCATGCGAACCGGCGGGCGGGCAGGCATCTGATTACCACGAAGATCGAGCATCCGGCTATCCTGAACACCATGAAGGAGCTGGAAAAGCAGGGCTTTCAGGTGACCTATCTGCCGGTGGATGATCAGGGCGTGGTGCGTATCGCGGATCTGAAAGCAGCTCTGACCGATGAAACCATTCTGGTGTCCGTTATGTATGTAAATAATGAGATCGGCGCGGTGCAGCCCATTGAGGAGATTGGAAAACTTTTGAAAAACCGGGAAAAACCCATTTTGTTCCATGTGGATGCGGTGCAGGGC
>CAKROP010000412.1 GCA_934373375.1 uncultured Anaerosacchariphilus sp. | reverse complement strand
TTTGGACTTACTCATCTTGATGCCGTTCTTACCGGTGATAATGCCCTGGTTGAACAGCTTGGTGAAGGGCTCGTCGAAGTCGATGACACCGATATCATGCAGGAACTTGGTATAGAAACGTGAGTACAGCAGATGCAGTACCGCATGTTCCACACCACCGATGTACATATCTACCGGCAGATACTTATCTGCCTTCTCCTTACTTACCAGCTCCTCATCGTTGTGATTGTCCACATAACGCAGGAAATACCAGGAGGAACCTGCCCACTGGGGCATGGTGTTGGTCTCTCTCTTCGCCGGCGCGCCGCAGCACGGGCAGGTGGTATTGACCCACTCATCAATAGCAGCGAGAGGTGACTCTCCGGTACCTGTCGGCTGATAACTCTCTACCTCCGGCAGCTCCAGCGGAAGCTGATCTTCCGGAACCGGCACGTTGCCGCACTTCGGGCAATGGATAATCGGAATCGGCTCGCCCCAGTAACGCTGACGGGAGAATACCCAGTCACGCAGCTTGTAGTTGACGGTCTTCTTGCCCACACCCATCTTCTCGATGATAAGCGGCGCTTCCTTCTTCAGGACTGCAGACTCCATGCCGTTCCACTCGCCTGAATTGATCATGGTTCCGCTGGCCTCGGTATAAGCCTCAGTCATATTTTCAATTTCCTTGCCATCCTTGGCAATAACCTGGATGATCGGAATGTTGAACTTCTTCGCGAACTCAAAGTCACGGTCGTCATGGGCCGGTACGCACATGATGGCGCCGGTACCATAGTCAGCCAGTACGTAATCAGAAAGCCAGATGGGAACCTTCGCTCCGTTGATGGGGTTGATCGCGTAGCTTCCGGTAAATACGCCTGTCTTTTCCTTATCCTGTACACGATCCACGTTGGAACGCATGGAAGACTTGAAAATATACTCCTCTACTGCCGCTCTGGTCTCGTCGGTAGCCAGCTTGGCAGCCAGCGCATGCTCCGGAGCCAGTACCATGAAGGTCGCGCCGTGCAGCGTATCCGGACGTGTGGTATATACGGTGATCTTCTCATCACTGTTCTCCACCTTGAAATCTACCTCAGCACCGTAAGACTTGCCGATCCAGTCGGTCTGCATCTTCTTAACCTTCTCCGGCCAGTCCAGCTTGTCCAGGTCGTTCAGCAGGCGGTCTGCGTATGCGGTAATCTTCAGCATCCACTGACGCAGATTCTTCTTGGTAACCGGAGTGCCGCAGCGCTCGCAGCAGCCGTTGACCACTTCCTCATTTGCCAGACCGGTCTTACAGGACGGACACCAGTTGATGGGGAACTCCTTTTCATACGCCAGGCCCTTTTTGAACATCTGTACAAAAATCCACTGGGTCCACTTATAGAACTTCGGATCTGTTGTATTCACTTCCATATCCCAGTCGTAAAGGGCTGCGATATCGTTAATCTGTCTCTTGATATTAGCCACATTTTCTGCGGTAGACTTTGCCGGGTGTACGCCCATCTTGATGGCGTAATTCTCAGCCGGAAGTCCGAATGCGTCCCATCCCATGGGATGAATGATGTAATGTCCCTGCATCAGCTTGTAGCGGCTCCATACATCAGAGATCACATAGCCTCTCCAGTGACCTACATGAAGTCCGTTGCCTGACGGATAGGGGAACATATCCAGACAATAGTATTTCGGTTTTTTCCCGTCGTTGACGTTCACCGGATGCTCTTCCCAGTGCTTGCGCCACTTCTCTTCCACCGCGCGGTGGTTAAATGGTACTGCCATTTCTTTCCACTCCTCTTGTTTATCTAGTAAAAATAAGAATCTTCGCAATTACTTTGGGTTACAATTTACGAATCCTCACTGCATTTTATCATATCACACCAGTCTGCTTTGTCAAGCAAAATCGGTCTTTTACGCCCTTTTACACAGCCCACTGGCTGTTATAAAG
>CAKROP010000411.1 GCA_934373375.1 uncultured Anaerosacchariphilus sp. | reverse complement strand
GTCTGGACGCGATTACAAAATAATGCTATAATAAAAGGAATGACAGCCGACGGTCTGCGGCAAGCAGGCTGTCGGCTTTTCGGATCTACAAGAAAAATCCAGACGGAGGGGTTTTATGATTGAAATCCATAATCTGACAAAAGAATTTCAGACCGCGGACGGCACTGTGGAAGCGCTCCGAGATGTAAACCTGACCATCGAAAACGGCGACATTTACGGCATCATCGGCATGAGCGGCGCGGGCAAGAGTACTCTGGTGCGCTGCATCAATATGCTGGAGCGTCCCACTAAGGGCCAGGTGCTCATCGACGGCCGGGATATCGCGCAGTTATCAGATAAGGAGCTGCGCGCGGTGCGCCGGGATGTGACTATGATTTTCCAAGGCTTCAACCTGCTGATGCAGCGGACCTGCCTGAAAAATATCTGCTTTCCCCTGGAACTCATCGGGATGGACAAGGAAAAGGCGAAAAAACGCGCCCTGGAGCTTCTGGATGTGGTTGGGCTTCCCGATAAGGCCAATGCCTATCCGGCCCAGCTCTCCGGCGGCCAGCAGCAGCGTATCGCCATTGCAAGAGCCCTGGCTACCGATCCGAAGGTGCTGCTCTGCGACGAGGCCACCAGCGCCCTGGATCCGAAGACCACCCATGCAATTCTGGAGCTGATTCGGGATATCAACCAGCGTCTGGGTATTACGGTCATCATCATTACCCATCAGATGAGCGTGGTGGAAGAGATCTGCAGCCGGGTGGCGATTCTGGATTCCGGTTCCGTGGTGGAAGAGGGCATGGTAAGCGAGGTGTTTTCCAGTCCCAAGTCCAAAGCGGCCAAGCGTCTGGTATTCCCGGACGGCGCCGACGAGATTCTGGAGGAGGTTCCGGGCGAGCGCCGGATCCGCGTCGTATTCAGCGGCGCGGTGGCGTCGAGAGAGCCGCTGATTGCGAAAATGGCTATCGACGAGCAGATTGCAGCCAGCATTCTGGGCGCGTCCACCAAGAGTATCGGCGACAAGGCCTACGGCAATATGCTGCTGGGTCTGCCGGATGACGACGACGTGGTAAAACGGGCGATTGCGTACTTAAGCAGCATCCCGGATGTACTGGTAGAGGAGGTGACAGGCGATGTTCGATAAATTATTTTCCCCGGAGACTATAGAAGAGACTCTGCGGATTCTGCAGACAGAGATTCCGCTGGCCTGCTGGGAAACCGTCTATGTGACGGTTCTGGCCACAGCCTTTGCGGTGATTCTTGGCCTGCCTCTCGGCGTGCTTCTGGTGGTTGGCGAAAAGGACGGCGTGCGTCCCCTGCCGAAGGGCGTCATGCATGTGCTGAATGTAATCATTAACCTGCTTCGTTCCGTGCCGTTCCTGATTCTGATGATTATGGTATTTCCGCTGACGAGACTCATTGTGGGAACTGCAGTCGGAACCGTGGCGTCCATTGTGCCGCTGGTTATCGCGGCCTTTCCTTTCGTGGCCCGGCTGGTGGAGGGAAGCCTCAGAGAGGTAAATCCGAACATCATCGAGATGGCCCAGAGCATGGGCGCTTCCCCATTTCAGATTATCGTAAAGGTGCTGATTCCGGAGAGTGTGCCGTCCCTGATTTCCAATTTCACCATCGCTATCACGACGATTCTCGGCTACTCAGCCATGAGCGGTATCATCGGCGGAGGCGGTCTTGGTAAAATTGCCATCAACTACGGCTATTACCGTTATAAATATCTGGTTATGCTGATTGCTGTGGTACTTCTGATCGTGCTGGTGCAGATTTTCCAGAGCGTAGGAACGCATCTTTCTGTAAAATCAGACAAGCGGCTGAAGGGCAAATAAAAAATCGGTGAGTTGAAAAAGTGAATTCCACTTTGCAAGGGTAAATTCTACTTTGCGGGATTAAATTCCACGCTAAAGAAAAAAATATTGGTATCATA
>CAKROP010000410.1 GCA_934373375.1 uncultured Anaerosacchariphilus sp. | reverse complement strand
CCTCCACGTATCCGGCCTTTTTGTGGATCTCTCTCCAGTAGTCGATCAGGGTATTCTTTAAGGTCATTCCCTTCGGCAGGAAGAACGGGAAGCCCGGTCCTGCTTCGTGCATCATAAAGAGGCCCAGCTCTTTGCCCAGCTTTCTGTGGTCACGCTTCTTTGCTTCCTCCATCATGGTGATGTATGCTTCCAGCTCTTCCTTCTTCGGAAATGCGGTAGCGTAGATACGGGTCAGCATCTTATTGTGCTCGTCGCCTCTCCAGTACGCGCCTGCCAGGCTCATGATCTTGAAAGCCTTGCCTACGTCTTTGGTACTCTTAAGGTGCGGTCCTGCGCACAGGTCCACGAACTCACCCTGCTGATAGAAGCTGATCTCCGCATCCTCCGGAAGGTCCTCGATCAGCTCCACCTTGTAGGGCTCGCCCTTCTCCTTCATAAATGCGATAGCCTCCTCGCGGGGCTTGGTGAAGCGCACGATCTCCAGGTTCTCCTTGATGATCTTCTTCATCTCGGCCTCGATCTTCTCGAAGTCGTCGGAAGTCAGCGGAGTCTCAAAATCCATATCGTAGTAGAAGCCGTCTGCTACGGAAGGTCCGATAGCCAGCTTTACAGTCGGGTACAGACGCTTTACAGCCTGGGCCATCACATGGCTGGCCGTGTGGCGCAATACGGACAGAGCCTTCTCGTCCTTCAGAGTCAGGATGTTCAGGTTGCAGTCCTTATCAATCACAGTTCTCAGGTCTACGACCTCGCCGTCCACCTCGCCTGCTACGGTCATGCGCGCCAGTCCTTCACTCAAGTCCTGGGCAATCTCATATACGGATTTGCTCTCTGCGTACTCCTTTACGGAGCCGTCTTTCAGTGTAATCTTCATCATTACTCTCCTTTTTCTAAAACCTTTTGCATGGAAACAGGTCATGTATCTAAAAAAAGCCCCTGTCCGTCATTGCTGACAGACAGGGGCGACTGGATCTGGTATGATCGCTCTTTTCGCGGTTCCACCCTGCTTCTTTTCTCCATGCGGACGCTGTATTCCTGCATCCTTCGGATAAAATCTCATTGGGACGATAACGGAGTCACCGGGCCGGATTAGGGCCGCTCAGAGCTGGTCTTCGATTCTGCTTCCTATGGGAAATGGTCTCAGCCTGTATCCGAAGGTCTCCGTCCACAGCCATTCCTCTCTGCACATATTTCACAGACTACTGGTCTCTTCCATGCATTTTCTATCTTCAGTTCCGGCAAAGACCTGGTTCGGCCTCTGCGCCATAGGCACATTATAGCATCCCGATGCTTTTTGTCAACCCTGTTTTCTCAAAAAACCGCATTTTCTTTCAACAGATCCTTCACCAGCGCGAAGGCCTCCCGGGTCATATAATTGAACCGCTTACGCGTTCTTTCCGCAACACTTTTTGTACTTTTTTCCGCTTCCGCAGGGGCAGGGATCGTTGCGGCCGATCTTCGGTCCCTTTACGATGGTATTGGACTTTTTCTGCTCCAGATACAGCTCATGCAGCTTCTCCTCAGAGAAAATCTCTTTCCACTGGGGCAGCTCATAGAGCCAGTCTGCCTTGGCGTCTACCATGTTCTTGTACAGCTTCTCTTTGTCGAACTTCAGGGATACAACAGTGTCCTCCTCCATCTCCTCGATGGGGTTCGGCTCTACCAGGCTGTCGTTGATACCATCCAGGAAGCCTGTCATGGTCATCACGCTCTGACCATACTTCTCAGCCAGCTCCTTTACCGTCCCCTTTACTTCGGTATCCGGATCAGCAAGAAGCTGCTCGTAGATGCCCTTCTCAATATTGAAATAGTTCGCCCAGAATCTCTGGATATCACCCTTATTTGCTTTCTCATCATAGGCCATATCGCGCCACTGTTTCAGTAATGCCATAATTTAATCTCCATCCTTTGCTATAAAAACTCATGTTCTTT
>CAKROP010000409.1 GCA_934373375.1 uncultured Anaerosacchariphilus sp. | reverse complement strand
ACCTGGGTTACATCGGTTATTCCTTCCTGACATGTATGATAAAAAAGAGAATTATGGAGCCCCTGCATCCGTTAAATGAGGATTTCGGAACCAATGCTGCGGCCTATATCTGTTACCATTCAGACATTATGCTGATGCAGAAGGGACTTAAGAAAAGCATGGAGCATTTCGTGAAAACCGGGGAGGTGCTTCCGGTGCTGGAGTCCAGGCCTTCCAAAGTTTACACCTTTACCGAGGATTTCAAGCTCATGGGACAGCGCTTTGATCTGCGGGACGAAGATGGAGAACTGATTTACCATATCGAGGGAACCATGCCCCTGAAGCAGTTTTACATCTATGACGCCCAGGATACCGAGATTTTCCGGGTGGAAAAACGAATTCTCCACGCCCTTCCCACCTACGATTTCTATTACCGGGGAGAGGAGTACGGCAGACTGGAAAAGAAGTTTCAGCTGATCAGGGATACCTTTACCATGAATGTCAAAGAGGGTAAGCTGGTGCTGCGGGAATATGCAGGCTCCCTGGGCCACAATTTCTTCGTACTCCTAAATGACCGGATGCTGGGTAGTATCATGGAGAATCTGGAGTTCACCCTGGAAAATGTGGTCTTCGACAATTCCGTGGTGATCTGCTATGAGGAGCAGTACCTGCCGCTGCTGACCGCCATGGCCATTATGGTGGCCCGGGAGATTGCGAGAGACGACGAGAAGGAGAAGGTATAGTTTGGAATCATTTCCGAAAAAGGAGAATGTTATGAAAAGAAAGAGAAATGTTGCGGCTGCCCTGATTTCAGCGGCACTGCTTCTGACCGTGGCAGGATGCGGCAGCTCCGGGGAGGAGTTCCCGCCCACAGAGGAAGGAAGGGCGGTGCTCGAAAATGCCAGCGTCCTTTCCATGAAAGGCGATCTGGACGATATCGTGGCGGATTCGGATATCTGGGCGGACGGACAGGCAGCCGGACACATTCAGGAGCGGGGCTTCTGGAACAGCAAACATACCGTTAGCACCGGCGATAACGAGCCCTGGTTTTATCTGCGCTATGTGACCGACGAGCCCATCAATGATGTGGAGGGCGTCATCAGCGGCTCCACCTACGGCTACTATGACATGAATGATAACTGCCTCGGATACGCCCAGGAGCGGATCGTGGAAACAGATACCCTGGAAAGAGACTGGTACACGGTATTCATGGATGCGGACGGCAATCCCAAGGATTATCTGGCCGATGAGGATATGATGCGGATCTTTGATTATGATGGAAATGTGATTGCCACAGGCAGTTTTTCCTTTGGCGGATTCTTCCATTCTGATAAGTATACCATTGAGGTAAAGGAGGAAGAAGGAAGCGAGCTGAGAATGGATTTTGAAGATAAGATGTGCGCGTTCCTGAAACTCGATTATAAGGTCAACAGTGATTATGGTGACTAAGGCAGGAAAATCTTTCGGAAAATAAAAGTGAAATAAGAAAAACGGCTGAATGGATCTGATGCCGGATCCGGGCAGTCGTTTTTTGATATAATACGGTGGAAATAAATTTTTTCCGGATGCATGCGACCAAACCCTGCTCCCATGCATCTAATCTATGTAAAGCAAAGACCGCGCGCAGCCAAACAACCAAAGCCGGCAGGAAGGAACCTATGAAAAAAGAAGAACTGGGACAACTGATATTGGCGTCGCAGGACGCCATGTACCATGTGGCCAAGACGCTCCTGTACAATGACGCGGACTGCGCCGACGCCATCCAGGAGGCCATCGTAAAGGCATTTTCCAAACGGGATACATTGAAAAAGGACGCTTACGCGAAGACCTGGCTCATGCGGATTCTGATCAATGAGTGCTATGGCGTCATGCGGCGGGAAAAGCGTGTCGTATCCCTGGAGGAGTACCGTCAGGAGGAAAAGGCGGAGGAGCAAAAGGATTACTCGGAGCTCTATGAGGC
>CAKROP010000408.1 GCA_934373375.1 uncultured Anaerosacchariphilus sp. | reverse complement strand
GATACCCTCCTGTCCGGAAATGATATCCAGCGCCCGCACCAGACTGACGCCGGAAGCCAGAAGCGTGGACAGCTCCCGGCAGAAAGACGCCAGCTGCTTAGGCTTAAGTCTTTTATGCCCCCGGGCCTCCGTCAGGTTCTTCGCCTCCACCAGATACAGGCCTTCCCCCAGCAGATCCGCGGTCAGTGTTTTTTCGCTGGCTGCCTCGACCGTTCCTTTTTTTATTTTTCCCTTCATGTCCTTCGCGACATATTGAAAACGGGCCATCTGTTGTTCTCCTTTATGTAAATGAAGTAAAGCTTCTCCTATGCATTCTATATTATGTAAACCATTTCACTGCTGCTTCTACAGTGCGCTCAGATACCAGGCTGCGATCCGGTCGCCCCAGAGGGCTGCCACCGCCAGACCAAAGGCCAGAAAAGGCCCGAAAGCGAACTGGTCGCTCTTTTTCAGCCGTTTTGCGGCCAGCATAAAGGCCGCGTAACCGCCGCCGGAAAGCAGGCCGAAAAACATGGCGCATACAATGGCGTCCATGCCGAGAAAAAGTCCGGACGCCGCCATGAGCTTGATGTCGCCGCCGCCGAAGGCTCCCGGCACGATCAGCGCCAGCACCAGCATGGGAACCGACACAATCAGAGCGCCGATCAGACGATCCCCGATTCCGTGATCCGGAACCAGAAAGATCTGCGCCGCCGCCAGGACGGCTATGATTATGTGAAATCGATTATAGATGATCTGGGTGTCCCAGTCTATCAGGGCTACCACCAGTAATATTCCAAGATAACAAAAAACCACCGCGCCCTCCAGGGAAATCAGCCCGGTGTGTCCAACTCCATAGCGCCACGCGCACAGGATCCATGCCGCTCCTCCGGCCAGCTCGCCAAAGAACGCCCGTTTCGGGATCGGCGCGCCGCAGCCCTTGCAGCGTCCGCGTAAGAGTAAAAAGCTTACGCAGGGAATCAGCTCTGCCACGGTCAATACCCGCCCGCAGGCTGTACAGTGGCTCCGCCCCTTCACGATTCCCTCATCTCGGGGAAGCCGATCGGCCACCACTCCTAAAAAGCTGAAGATGCAGGCTCCGAAGAGGAACCTTATCAGCCAGAGAATTCCTTCTAAAATTACTAATTCTGTCATATCAAATGTGTTACTTTTTCCCGCAGGACTTTTATCCTGCTCTGCTTTTCATAAATGTATCAAAATTTGTTCTGTGCGCTTCCCGCACTTTTACTGATCGGTATCCTCGTCCCCGATCATCAGCCGGTCATGGTATACGGTGTATACATGGGTGCTCCGGTCATACCAGACCGTATACTCGTTCTCCTGATAGATAAATTTCTGCACCCGGTAACCGCTCTCGTCGGTCTGAAGAATCCAGAATTCTCCCGGCGCCTTACTTAAGAAAAGGACGTCCTCATAGACGCCCTCGGCCACGCCGCCCTGCTTTGCCGCATCCGCAAAGGGAGCGCTGCCGCCGTACTGCCCGGTGGAGGTCACATCCAGCGCCATCCTTACAGACCGGGCGTTCCGGAGCGCTGTCCGGGCGTCCGCCCGGTACAGAAGCTCAAGCGCGCCGGGCGCCAAGAGGACCACCACCAGAAGTACGAGACAAAGGACCGTAAGGGTCTGCCGGAGCCAGCGGTGTTGCTTTTCCTTATTCTGTTGTGCAGAGGTGGGGTGCTGGGTGGGCATGTGGTACGGTCCTTTCTTTTTTAATCAAATAGTTCCTTAATTATTCCGGTAATTACTGAACGTTGTAATCTCCGTCAGTGTTTGAAGCAGCATTAGCCGGAGCATATGTACAGGTCTTGTTACCTTTCTTATAAACAAGCTTTGTAACTTTCGCATCCGCTACTGTAATATCCTTTGCCGCAAATGTACCCTTTACTTCTGCTAAATCTTTAACATCAGAAACCTTAATCTGTCCCGCTGTAGCAGTATCACCATCAGT
>CAKROP010000407.1 GCA_934373375.1 uncultured Anaerosacchariphilus sp. | reverse complement strand
ATGCTCCTGACAGAGGGAGGTCAGGGCGGCGTAGAGAGCCAGGGTCTGCCGGAGAACCTCCGGCTTAAAATCGTGGCGGATGGCCGCACGGTTCTGCAGCCTGTCCCAGGCAAGATTGATGTCGGCTTCCGGGATGGTCTCTGCCCGACGGATCAGGGAATAGGAATCCAGCTGTTCCACTTCGGGGCCCAGCTTCCAGCGCATCAGCACGTGATCAAAGGTGCCGGGATAGATGCTCATGGAAGTGTAGCCAAAGAGTCCGATACGCGCGTAAAAAAGCGTGTGACAGGCGTGGGCCGCGCGGGCAAAGGCCTGAAGCTTCTGCCGGATCGGTTTTTCCTTCCAGCTTCCGATCAGTACATCCATGGGAAGCTGCAGTCGTTTTAAGGGGCCGGACAGCATGGTTGCGGAGACGTAGGAACCGGTACTTTCGGTGACGCCGTCCACCTCCTCCAGCGGAAAGCCCCATAAAATACAGGGAAGTCCACGGAGCTCTTTTAATACCGTGGTGACGAGACTACATTCGGTCCAGGTCAGAAGAACGAGGACAGCGCCGGAAAAGGAACCGTTCAGGGATTCCCGTCCGGCTGCGATGGCCTGGGCGTCGGTTACGATGACCGGAGCCGACTCCGGGGCGTAAAAACAGTCCGGGGAGAGGGAAGCGGTGATATGACGCCGGATGGCCTCTGAATTCCCGGTCAGATAGTCCGGATGTCCGATCCACAGGACATTTATTTTTTGCATGAAAGCTCCTCCTTTACAAAAAGAATCAAGTGCATCACTGGAATCAGTGAAAATTTTATGAAATTAAAGCGTAAAACTGAAAATCAAAAACTTTCTAAAACGAAAGATTTCGAAAGGAAACTGTGAATAGAAGCGACCAAGATCATTAAAGCATAAAAACGAAAAAAAGTCTAGCTTAAATGAGAAAAAATATAAAGAATTTACGAAAAAGTGAAAAAATAGATTGACAAATATGGTAAATATGGATTAGTATTAAGACAAGCTTTTTCGAAAAAGAAAACAACGGAAACAAATGAAAAATGAAAACAAACAAAACTTTCCATTTCGAAAGGGAAAACAAATATTTCCAAAACGAAAGAAATGGAAAAAGAGAAGGAGGAACTTTTTATGCAGACGGGTGCAAAGGAAAAGAACGGAATTATCGAAAGCCTTTCCACATTTTTAAGCAATTACGTAATTGTCCTTCCGATCATCTTGCTGATTATTGCCTGGACGATTATAGCTCCCAACTTTATGAGCTACAGCAACTGGATGAATATCCTCAGGCAGGTTTCGATGATTGCAATTCTGGCAGCGGGCGCATTTTTCATCATGGCAACCGGTGATTTCGACCTGGGTCTTGCTTCAGTAGTAGGTATTACAGGCTGCGTATTTGCCAAACTGATTGTTACCTTCGGCTGGCATCCGGCGCTGGCTGCAGTGGCGGCGATTCTTCTTGGCGTCATGACCGGCGTGATCAACGGATGTCTGGTTACATACTTCGGAATTCCGGCATTTATCGCGACGCTGGGTATGCAGTATATCGCGAGAGGCCTCTGCTATGTAGTTACCAATTCCTATCCGATTACCGGACTGCCGGATTCCATCGGATGGATCGGAAGAGGCTACTTAAGCATCGGCGGCAAGGACCTGATTCCCTGGCCGGTCGTATTCATGATTCTGATTTACGCGGTTACAGCCTTTGTGGCAGCCAAGACCAAGTTCGGCCGCTATGTATACGCGGTAGGCGGCAACGCAGAGGCAGCATGGCTGTCCGGTATCAACGCAAGCCAGATTAAGAGAGCTGTATTTACACTGGGCGGCCTGGCGGCAGGTATCGTAGGTATCATCTTGGTATCCCGTCTGAGTTCAGGCCAGCCGCAGGGCGGAACCGGCTGGGAGTTCAAAGCGGTTATCGCGGTTGTTATGGGAGGTGTATCCCTGACAGGCG
>CAKROP010000406.1 GCA_934373375.1 uncultured Anaerosacchariphilus sp. | reverse complement strand
CGATCACGTAGCGGGACAGGGAAGCGATTCGCTCGCTGCGCATGGGGTTGCGCTTGTATGCCATGGCGGAGGAACCGATCTGGGATTTCTCGAAGGGCTCTTCCACTTCCTTCAGATGCTGCAGAAGGCGGATGTCATTGGACATCTTGTGGGCGCTGGCTGCGATACCTGCCAGCACATTCAGGACACGGGTGTCCACCTTACGGGAATAGGTCTGGCCGGATACCGGGTAGCACTCCCTGAAGCCCATCTTCTCTGCGATCATCGGGTCGATTTTATTGATTTTCTCTTCGTCGCTCTCAAACAGCTCCTTGAAGCTGGCCTGGGTGCCGGTGGTTCCCTTGGATCCAAGAAGCTTCATGGTGGAAATCACGTGCTCCAGATCCTCCAGGTCCAGGCAGAATTCCTGCATCCACAGGGTCGCTCTCTTGCCGACGGTCGTGGGCTGGGCCGGCTGGAAATGGGTAAACGCCAGGGTCGGCAGATCCTTATACTTATCAGCAAAAGCTGCCAGCTCATTTAATACATTAACCAGCTTCTTATGAACCAGCTTCAGGGCCTCGGTCATGACGATGATGTCTGTATTGTCGCCCACATAGCAGGACGTAGCGCCCAGATGGATGATGCCCTTTGCCTTCGGACACTGGCATCCGTATGCGTATACGTGGGACATAACGTCATGGCGCACCTCTTTTTCGCGTGCCTTTGCCACGTCGTAGTTGATGTCGTCCTGATGGGCCTTCAGTTCGTCGATCTGCTCCTGGGTGATGGGCAGACCCAGCTCCTTCTCGGTCTCAGCCAGGGCGATCCACAGCTTTCTCCAGGTGCGGAATTTCTTATCCGGGGAAAAGATGTACTGCATCTCTTTACTTGCGTAGCGCTCGGATAAGGGGCTTACGTATCTGTCTGTACTCATGTTTTCTCTCCTCTTTGCCGGGATATGGCCGTTTTCCTGTGGCTCTTTGTTTTCCTTACAGGAAATGCGCATTCCGTGATTTACTTTTTGCTCCTATATATAGAAGCATATTTATTTTATTCTACTATATTTATCCGGATATCTCAATCTTATTTTTCCGGGCTTACTTCTCAAAGCTGCCCCGGATATCC
Organism: uncultured Anaerosacchariphilus sp.; assembly: GCA_934373375.1. Lineage (GTDB taxonomy): Bacteria > Bacillota > Clostridia > Lachnospirales > Lachnospiraceae > Laedolimicola. Next base: position 867 of record CAKROP010000406.1, on the reverse strand, counting down.
TCGGTGGGCGGCGCAATCGGGTACTCGCCGGTAAAGCAGGCCGTGCAATGGCCCATGCCGCCGATCATCTCACCCAGGCGTTCTGTCTTCAGATAGGCCAGGGAATCAGCTCCGATGACCTGGCGGATCTCCTCGATGGTCCGGTTATGGGCAATTAACTGCTCCTCCGCCGGTACGTCGGTACCGAAATAGCAGGGATGCAGGAAGGGCGGGGAGCTGACCCGCATATGTACCTCCTTGGCTCCGGCGTCGCGGAGCATCTTCACAATGCGGTCGCTGGTGGTGCCGCGGACGATGGAATCATCGATCATAATCACGCGCTTTCCATTGACTGCCTCTTTCAGGACATTCAGCTTTACCCGGACGCTGGATTCCCGGCTGCTCTGGCCCGGCTTGATAAAGGTACGGCCCACGTAGCCATTTTTCACAAAGGCGGTACCGTAGGGGATGCCGGACTGAAGGGAATAGCCGAGGGCCGCCGCATTGCCGGACTCGGGTACGCCCACCACCAGGTCTGCCTCCACCGGGCTGTCCATGGCCAGGAATCTGCCGGACTGAATCCGCGCCTGATAGACGCTGACGCCGTCGAAATGACTGTCCGGGCGGGCGAAATAGATGTATTCAAAGATGCAGCGCGCCTCCTGATCCTTCGGAAGGCAATGGCTCTTATCCGATTCGATGCCTTTCTGGGGCGTAATTGTCACGATCTCGCCGGGCTCCACGTCCCGCACAAAGGTGGCGCCGATGGTATCCAGGGCGCAGGTCTCGCTGGCCAGGATGTAGGCGTTGTCACGCTTGCCGATGCATAAGGGACGGAAGCCGTAGGGGTCTCTGGCTCCGATGAGCTTTCTGGGGGACATGACAATC
>CAKROP010000405.1 GCA_934373375.1 uncultured Anaerosacchariphilus sp. | reverse complement strand
GTCAGAACGTAAAGGATGTTGTTGCTCACAAGATTCAGGACGTACTGGGAAGCGCAGGAAAGGCTTAAGTCTTACTGACGAAACCGAATATTTCAGAGGACCGCAGAGAGATCTGCGGTCTTCTTTGTTTATACGGGCAACGAGTCAAATTTGCAAATCGTATTTTATCTCATTTAGGAGGAAACATGTATCAGCGTATCAGAAAGGGTTTAAGGCTGATGGGAAAAGATATTCATGCCCTGCTTCCGGTGATTGTGGCGCTGGCGGTATATTGGACGGTGACGCATCTTTTGTTTGACCGATTCTGTCCCATGCAGATTCTGCTTGGGCTGCCCTGCCCGGGCTGCGGGATGACCCGGGCGCTGGGACTGGTTCTGACGGGACATTTGGCTGCGGCGTGGAAAATGCAGCCGCCGGTGTACGGATGGATGGTGGCGGGAGTCATGTTTGGTGTACAGCGTTACCTGGTGAATTCTGAGAAATTCGAACCGGAGGATGAAATCCGGGATTGCGTAAAAAGTGGAAAATCGGAAGCAGATGTGGAAAATCGAAGAAATAAACAGGCAAAAATGTGGACATGGGTTCTGATTGTTCTGCTGCTCTGGGAGATTGGTCTGTATCTGTGGCGTATGATATATGGTTTCCCGGTGAGCGTGGAAGATCCGGGGCGGACCCTGTATGAGGTGGTGCATGCCGTATTTGCTTAGGAAACATTTGGGAAAAAGTTAAGGTTTTATGAAACCTGTTGCCGGAACTGCCGGAAAATGATACACTGAGGAAGAAACAGACAGGGCGGCGAGACTCGTTGAAGCCACAGAGAAGAGGGAGATACGTTATGGACGACATGTACAACAACGACAGTGTAAATGAGAATGTAAATCAGGCAACGGAGAATCCTTACCAGCAGTCCGCTTCAGATCCATATCAGAAATCGGTGCAGGAGCAGTTACAGTATCAGTATCGGGAACCGGAAACCGATCTGGAAGAACCGATCAGCATGGGCGAATGGTTGGTTACGATGCTGTTGATGCTGATTCCCTGTGTGAATATTGTATTAATGTTTGTGTGGGCCTTCAGCAGCAAGGAAAAGAAGAGCAAGTCCAATTATTTTAAGGCGGCTCTGATCTTTGCGGCGATTGTCCTTGTGCTTTATATCATTTTGATTGCTATCTTTGGTGTAGCGATTACATCGATGATCAGCTCCAGTTATGCTTATTAAAAGGGGGAGGCAGCCAGCGACCGGAGCGATACTCGTATCCGGAGATAAGGCAGTTTAAGAGCCAGCCCAGGGGAATGGCGTACCAGACAAAGGCAGCGCCGAAGCGTGGGGCAAGGAGAGCAGCGAATAGAACCCGGAAGGTCAGGTTTGCCAGATTCGCCAGCGTGAACATACCCATATCGGCGGCTCCGCGTAAGACTCCGTCGGTACACATTTTCAGACCGATGAGGGCGAAAAAGAAGTTGATGAAATGCAGATATTGTACGCCGGTTTCCAGAGCGAGATTTGTTCCGCCGGGGCCGAGAAATGAGGCGATCAGCGGACGGGCGGACAACAGAAGAAAGATACAGAGGAGTACGGCAAAGCCACCGGCGAGCGCAAGAGCGGCACGGTAGCCCTGACGTACTCTTTTTATATAGTGGAAAGAAGTCTCAGCGTCTGCCTCAGGGGAGCTGAGATTTTTTTTTGCGGCATCATGAGCCTGGGAAAGCGGCTCTGTGCTGACAGTAATTTTTCCGGCGGCTCCCAGGTTCTGGGAAGTATAAGCGGACATGGCCTGCCCCAGAGCCGACATGGGAACGATACAGAAGCTCTCCAACCGGGAAGCCGCCGAGTAGCCGGCAAGTACCTGGGAGCCGAAGGGATTGATGGCAGCCTGGACCAGCATGGCGCCGATGGAGACGGTAGCCTGCTGGAAGATGGAAGGAAGGGCGATGCGGGTGATGGCGGCGAGCTCGGTGGGGCTGAACAGGGTGGCGT
>CAKROP010000404.1 GCA_934373375.1 uncultured Anaerosacchariphilus sp. | reverse complement strand
CTGCAGAACCACTGGATGTGACGCCCTATATTACGAAGGTGCAGGTCTGGTACCGAACGGAAAAATCAGGCGATAACTGGGTGGAGGTAGGCACTGATACGACAGGTATCCCTGCGGACGCTGAATTAAAATTCAGCATTTCTTATAGTAATGCGAACGCGGCGAATGTGGAGGCTCACAGCGGGACACTTCAGTACAGACTGCCGGATTTGCTCATTGAGCCGCATGTGGAATTAAGCGTTATACAGGACGCGAATGGAAAGGAAATCGGAACGATTACGGCTGATACCTCAGCTAAGACGATTCAGATGAGCTTTACGGATGAATTCCTGAAGCGGGAGGAAGCAGAAGTCAAGACGATTGATGGTTTATTCTCATTTTACGCAGACGCTGACCGGGATAAGGTGAGAAAGAATCCGAATCAGGAGTTGATCATAGGGGATACGAAAATAGAACTCAAGTTTGAAACAGAAAGCGACGCAAGACTGGGGACACTGAACCTTACGAAAACTGCAGGTCAGTTTATAACGGACGAAGCAGGTGTATCTTATCTGGAGTATACACTTACCGTATCTACGGGAGACACGGCCATGCCGGAAGTAAAGGTTACGGATCAGTTCACAGCGAATGCAGAGTATATAGAGACGTATGTAGGTGTGACTGGTTACAAGAGCGCGGCGGGTAAGAACAAGGATTCTTCTGTGGCGCCTTACGAGGTCGGAAGTCGGGCTGGAAATGGTATGCTATATCTGGGGAACACCATCACAGAAGCGGCCCCGATTCCGGAACAGGCTGGAGCTTCGGTCACGTCTCCGGGCGTCCTGGTGTGGAATGTGGGAGACATGAAAGCACAGGAAAGCCGCAGCCTTGTTTACCGCGTGCAATTAAAGCTGGAATATACAGGAGCCCAGAGCAGGGGCGCCATCACGAATGCGGCAGCCTCTTTTGCAAGGAGCTATCCGCATCAGACGGTATCGACAAAGTTTGAACCGCACACCAATGTGGAAATTCAGAAGACCGGCGGCGAATATACACCGAATGAGTCCGGAGGCGGCGGAACCATTACTTATCAGGTGACAGTCAGTGCCGACAAGACCAATACCTATCCGTTAAAGAATGTCAAAATCAATGACGCCTTAAAGGGATTTACGGACATCAGATACCTGCCTTATCTGCATTATGTAGATGGAAGCTTTCAGCTGTATCAGGGAAGTCAGGTGGATGAATCCAAAAGGCAGAATATCGGAAAGAATCCACATAAGGATCAGAGCAATCCGATCATCTATGACAGCGATAGGTTTGACTTCTATATCGATACTCTGAAGCCGGGAGAAACCATGACTCTGACTTATCAGGTAGAGGTGCGTGGGGATATCTTTGCTTTGGGAAACGAAACAATTTGCATTAACAACGGGGCGGCAGCTTATTCTGATGATACTGTAACGGGCGGAAATCAACGCTTTTCTTTCGCAAAAGCGGAAAAGACGCTGGATAAAAAGGTTTGGGACAGAAAGCTCCAAAGTGAGAAGACAGCGGAAGAAAAAAATGTGCCGCTCTCTGAAGGGGATGCAGTTTACCGTTATCAGAACGCGTCCGGTTCCTGGGTAGAAGCGACAGACGCGGCTGCTTCCTTTAAAGTACCGGCGGGAAGCTTTCCCTATCAGGTAGTGGTCAATGAAGCGGCAGACTGGGATGTGGCCTCTGCGGTTCTCAAGGATACCCTGAAAAATGAGTATCTGGCTTATACGGGATATCTGCGGGTGGACTATTACGAAAGTGGTTTGCGCGAACAGCCGACGAGCGACGCGCAGGCAGTGGAACTTCTGAAGAAAACAACCGTGACGAAGACGGTATGGGCGGATATTAACGAGATGTCTACCTTCAGTTTTAGTCCGAAGGAACTGGGCCTGGCAGATGGAGACGTATGTAAGGGCGCTGTCCTCTTAACTTATTACGCGAAACCGAACCAGGTATCGAACGTCAGTCAGG
>CAKROP010000403.1 GCA_934373375.1 uncultured Anaerosacchariphilus sp. | reverse complement strand
GTGCTGTATATATCCGGTGAGGAGTCGCTGAAGCAGATTAAGCTGCGGGCCGAGCGCATCGGGCAGTTTTCCGATAAGCTCCGGCTGTTCTGCGAGACGAATCTGGAGCTGATCGGCGATACCATCCGAAGCAGTAAGCCGGAGGTGGTCATCATTGACTCCATTCAGACCATGTACAATGAGGACGTAAGCTCTGCCCCGGGCAGTGTGTCCCAGGTACGGGAGTCCACGTCAGTGCTGATGCAGCTGGCCAAGGGCCTGGGCATTTCCATTTTCATCGTGGGCCATGTGACCAAGGAAGGTACGGTGGCGGGTCCCCGTGTGCTGGAGCATATGGTGGATACGGTGCTGTACTTCGAGGGCGACCGGCATGCATCCTATCGAATCCTGCGGGCGGTGAAGAACCGTTTCGGATCGACCAATGAGATCGGCGTCTTTGAAATGCGGGAGACGGGCCTGACGGAAGTTGAGAACCCTTCTCAGTTTATGCTGAATGGTCGCCCCGAGGAGGCGTCCGGTTCTATTGTGGCCTGCTCCATGGAGGGCACGCGGCCCATCCTGCTGGAGATTCAGGCCCTGGTGGCCCGAAGCCAGCTGGCCATGCCGCGGCGTACCGCTGCCGGTATGGATTACAACCGGGTGAGTCTGTTGCTGGCGGTGCTGGAGAAGCGGCTGAATCTCCATCTCTCCGGCAGCGACGTCTATGTGAATATCGCAGGCGGCATCCGCATCAATGAGCCCGCCATCGATCTTGGTGTGGTGCTGGCAATCGTATCCAGCAGCCGGGACCGGGCCATTGATGAGAAGGTCCTTGCCTTCGGCGAGGTAGGCTTAAGCGGCGAGGTCCGCGCTGTCAGCCAGGCCGCCCAGCGGGTCCAGGAAGCGAAGAAGCTGGGCTTCACCACCGTCATTTTGCCGGAGGTCTGCCGGGAGCAGATCGGTGATGTGAAGGGTGTGCGGCTCATCGGTGTCCGTAGCGTTGGGGACGCGGTGCAGGCGATTTCGTAAGGAATCGGAGGAGGTGTAAGGTGACTCTTCAGGAGCTGGATGATTATGTGTACAGCGGTACCTGCCATTATACTATCAAAGGAAAAAAGATGACCCTGAATCAGGGAGACGTGTCTGTATTTTTCAGAACAGCTTCCGGGTTTTTATGCGATGCTGCATGAAAAGATAATGCAGAATAAATTGGAGAATGCTATAATACAGGAAAATCGATTGATAATATATAGGACAAACCAAATAAAAGAGGTCGATATGGATTTCAATAGAATTTTAGAAAAGCAAAAACGATATAGTCAGGAAAAACACAAGATAGATGCGGTGACATTATCCTCCTATGAAAAGGATTTTGAACTGACTTTTACACACAATTCCACGGCGATAGAGGGAAATACTCTGACTTTGATGGAAACAAAAGTAGTTCTGGAAGATGGAATATCCATAGGCGGAAAAGAACTTCGTGAGATATATGAGGTTGTGAATCATAAAAAGGCATATCAGTATGTAAAAAAGTGTATTTCGGAGGGAAAAACACTGGAGGAATCTATCGTAAAGGACATCCATGCGATTTTAACAGAAAATATCATAGTGGGCGGTATTTACCGAAACCAGGAAGTACGGATCAGCGGCGCAGGTCATGTTCCTCCGGTTGGAAATGATATGTATATCCAGGTCAAAAATTTTTATGATGATTTAGAATGGAAAAAAACGGCGTTGAATCCCATCGAATACGCAGCCTGGACACATGCGGAGTTTGTCCGTATACATCCTTTTATTGATGGGAATGGCAGAACATCAAGACTGTTGATGAATTATCAGCTGATAGCAGCTGGATTTTTGCCGGTTTCTATAGCAAAAGAGAACCGACTTGATTATTACAATGCGCTGGAGGCCTATGCAGTTCAGGGAGAACTTGGCCCGTTTGATGATTTAGTGGCGGGACTGGAAGAAGAGCAGTTAGATACCTATATCAGATTGATTGAAACGTAAAATAA
>CAKROP010000402.1 GCA_934373375.1 uncultured Anaerosacchariphilus sp. | reverse complement strand
GCACCAGCGGCAAGCAGTACCAGGGTCAGGCCTTCCCGGAATTTATGCAGAAGATTATTAAGGCCGAGGGACTGATTAACTACATCAATCAGAAATAAATGAAAAATCGAGTATCGGGAATCGCTGCCCATCGGCAGTGCCTTGCAGATAATTCGTAACATAAGAAAAAAAGCATGAGATTTTGAAAATGATAGATTTTCAGAATCTCATGCTTTTTTCAATGCTTTCATTCTTTTCATGTTATGCAGGCGGCGTGAACAATGGCAGATCCGGAGGCGCGAAGCTGAAGGAGAAGAAGCAGATGACGAGGAGAAGCAGCAGCACATAGACCGCCAGCAGCGGCAGCCGGAGCCCCGGACAGCGTACCTCAAAATACCGGGACAGGAAGAAGGTCAAAAGTACACTCAGTATGAAAATGAGAATATCCAGCACCAGAAAATCCCGTCCCAGAAGTCCCGTGTAGGTGAAAAATGCGGACGCGATAAAAAACATTCCAATGCAGACCGCCAGAAGCCGGGACGCAAGAAAATGCCCGGAGGTCTTATACAGCACGATGATTTCAAAAAAGGTATAGAGCAGCACCGGGAAAAATAAGAGCTTTAAGTGCTCCCAGACGGACTCATTGACTGGAGAGTAGAGGGCCACAAAAGGGTTTTCCCCGCTCCATTCATAGGTGAAGTGTAACAGCGTGCCGATGATCAGCGTAAACAGAATCCCGGCAGCCAGGTTGACGCGCTCACGGATTTTCATAAATGTACTCCTTCGGATAACAGCTTCCATTAAATTTAGAACAGAAAATGCTCCAAAATGTCTGTCCTCTGAAAAATATTTTTTGTTTATTTCACTGGAATTATTCACGAAAAGGATAAAACAGGAAAATAAATACAAAAAATGTTACAAAATTATTACGAAAGGCTTGACGGAGCAGACAATCATTTCTATAATGAGCGTATGAACAGACTAAGAGATAGTGCAATCGTGTTGGGATTGGCAGGCATGCTTTTGATGGTGTCCGCCGATACGAAGGATGTGGAAGCGAAAATCTCTTACGAAAGTGAAAGGATTGATAGATCGACAGAAGAGGATACCGCCGGGGCGCTCCGTGGAATCGGAACAGAGCTGCTTGGCGCTGTGGCGGAGAACAGGATGGATTCCGGCCGCATGCAGCAGGCGTATGCAGAGGCGGAAGGCTACTGGCCGGAGGAAGAGGAGCAGCAGGAGACAGTTTCCGATATAGAAAATGAAGTTGAAGAAATGGAGGAAGAGATAGATCGGACCGTAGTTTCGGAGGAAGAGACAGCAGAGGCAGAACCGGTGGCAGAGACCGCTGCGTTACAGCCGGAGTGGTCCGTTCAGCAGAACAGCATTTACCAGATCACCGCGGAGGACTATGACGCCCTTCTGCGCATCGTCGAGGCGGAAGCCTCCGGCGAGGATGAGACAGGCCGCCTGCTGGTGGCCAATGTGGTCCTGAACCGGGTCCGGAGCGCGGCCTTCCCGAATACCGTAAGCGAGGTTGTTTATCAGAGACAAAACGGCAAAGCCCAATTCTCCCCGGTAAGTACCGGAAAGATAGCGCGCGTCACCGTCTCCGACGCCACCCGCGCCGCCGTAGCCCGGGCCTTGGCCGGCGAGGACGTCTCCGGGGGTGCCCTCTATTTCGTCAACCCGGCCCTGGCCGACGCCGGGAACCTTCAGTGGTTCCGGGAGCATCTGACCCTGCTCTTTGCCTACCATGGGCATGAGTTTTATTTATAAAGGGGTTGACAATAACAGCGACATTTGCTATCCTAGACTACAGATATTAGATAAATGCGAGGACGAGGAGTAGTACGATTCCCTTGGAGTGCAGAGAGCTGCTGGCTGGTGTGAAGCAGCGGAAGAGAGAATGGGAACTGACCTCAGAGCGGCTGTCCGAAATCCGACGCCTGATTTTTAAGGCAGGAAAGTAGACACAGACGGAGCCCGACCGTTACAGCGGGGAGGATATAAGGTTCGAGAAATAGCAGA
>CAKROP010000401.1 GCA_934373375.1 uncultured Anaerosacchariphilus sp. | reverse complement strand
AGCGCAAGAGAAATATTAAAAAATTATAAACTATATAAAAAAGACACGACTTTGTATTCCGGTCATGTCTTTTCTATATACAATAAGTTATTTCTATTCCGTGATTATTTTCAGAAAATCTTCTGTGTACTGTTCCATACGTTCCATCCCGTCAAAGTTACCATGCTGCACAGTCCACCAGTGCAACGTTCCACGAAACATGGTAATCAGAAAACGTGCGTAATATTCTTCTCCTCTGGGACAGCAAAATACTCCCTGAGCTTCTCCCGCTTTCAGTGTCCGGACAATCTCCTGATAGCTGACGCTTCGCTCATGTACCAGATCAATTTCTTTTTCGCCGCTGGTCTGCGAGCAGGATAACCGCAGAAACGGAAGACCCCATTCCAGGCTGTAACGCATCATTTCCCGGGTAATGGCCTTCAGACGCGCAACCGGTTCTTCCGGCAATATCGTAAATTCTTTTTCCAGATGCGCGTCAAAAAAAAGATACAGATCAGAGGTCACCTCTTCTTTGCTTTTATAAAAGTGGTAGAAGGATCCCACAGATACGGAAGCCAGACGACAGACATCCTGTACCGTATAAGCATCCCCGTATTGATTGACCAGCTGGTAGGTGGCGTCGAAGATCCGCTTTCTCGTCTCCAGGCTTTTCTTCTGACGCGGAGACAATTCTTTTTCTATCGTTTGATTCATTTTGCCTCCATTATCAGATCCTGCAGGCTCCGTTTTGGAACATAGTGTGTATCTTCCGCATCACGATAGTACTTTGTGCTTCCATCTTTTCCCACATCGGTCAACACCACTTTTTCCGCAGGCTTGCCAAGAGCCACAATCAGGTTCGGCTCCACGCCCTCCGGCAGATTCAGCAGTTCCTTCAACTGTGGCTTATAGAAACTGCCAATCATACATCCGCCCAATCCCTTTTCCACAGCGCCCAACAACATGGTCTGGGCCACGATCCCTACGTCCCGCTGGAATCTTGTGGTATTGGAGCTGATATTCATATCCTGGCAGATGATGATGAAAGCTGCCGGCTCCTTGCCGGGACGGGGAAGCTTCATCTCTTTCAGAGCCTTGGCCCACATGGTCAGGGGCAAAATTTTCTCCACTTCTTCCTTTTCCCAGGCAATGTAATAGCGCAGGGGCTGTTCGTTGACACTGGAAGCCGTATAGCGGGTCAAATCTACCAGCTCTAACAGGTCTTCCCGGGTAAGACATACCGACGGATCATAGCCCCGATAACTTCTGTTTTTCTCAACTAATTCTTTTAACATGATGCTTTTTCTCCCATTTTTCTATCCTTTCCAGGATCTCACTGCAGATAGCCGCCGTGTTCTTTCCATCGGTGGCAATGCTCAAATCCGCAGCCGCCTCATATCTATCCCAGCGTTTGCCAAGCAGCTCCGCGATGTATTCCGCTGTCTTGTTGTTTTCCAGAAGCGGTCGGTCATGGCTTCGCTTTACCCGCTCCAGAATGGTCTCAGGCTCTGCGGTCAGAAGTACGATAACACCGCTTTTTTTCATCTCCGTCACATTGCACTCCCGCATGGGTGTTCCGCCGCCACAGGATACAATGACATCGTCCTTCTCCTGCAGCTCTACCAGAAGCCCAGTCTCTCTTTCCCGGAAATAAAGCTCTCCCTTTTTTTCAAAAATTTCCGAAATAGGCATTCCTTCCCGCTTCGCAATCAGCTCGTCCATCTCCATCACCTCCCGGGACAGCCGCCTGCCCAGAGCCGCGGAAATGGTACTCTTTCCGGTTCCCATAAATCCTATCAGAAATATATTCATACTGTTACCTCCCTGCAAATCAGTTTTATTTTAGTATATCTTCCAGTCTGCGTCAATTTGAATTTGCAGGGGAGATAAGATGACAGATCTGGGGCAGACATTTAGATCTTCCCGGATCTCTTCCACCGGCATCTTCCGTCCGGTATAAAGTTCCACCGCAGCCGCGCCCTGAGAACGTACCTTTTATATGGCACAGTTAAAGGGGCGTCATCAGACGCCCCTTGTGGAACAG
>CAKROP010000400.1 GCA_934373375.1 uncultured Anaerosacchariphilus sp. | reverse complement strand
GCTCCATACTCGCCGAGAGCCCGGGCGAAGGCCAGTACCGTGCCCGCCAGAATTCCCTGTCTGCAGGCCGGCATACGGATACGCCAGAAGATAAAGGTATTGGATAACCCCAGGGTCTGACCGGAATAGGCCAGGGTCTCGTCAAAGCTCTCAAAAGCGCCCCGTGCCGTCCGGTACATGAGCGGGAAGGCCACCACGGCCGCCGCGAAGATGCCCGAATACCAGGTCATCACCAGCTTTGTGCCGAAGGTCTCCAACACCCAGGCTCCGAAGGGTCGTCTGGGACCCATCAGCAGCAGGATAAAGTAGCCCACGACCGTCGGCGGCAATACCAGCGGCAGGGTCAGTACCACGTCCAGCACGCCCTTTACCACCGGATGGAGCTTCGCGATATAATAGGCCGCAAAAATACCTGTAAAAAATACGATCACGCTGGCGTTCAGCGCGATGCGCAGGGAATTATATAATGGAAACCAATCCATAAGCGCCCCTTTTTTATTCTGCTGCTGTGAAGCCTACTGCCTCGAATACCTTCATGCAGTCGTCTGTCTGCAGATAGGCAAGGAATTCCTTTGCTGCTTCCTGATTCTCGGAGATGTTCAGAACTGCCGCCGGATAGATAACCTGCTTGCACAGGTCGCTTCCTGCCTGATCCACAACGGTCAGTCCGGCAGAGTATGCGTCAGTAGCGTAGATGATACCTGCGTCTGCAGCTGCTTCAGATACCTGTGTGGTAACCTCTTTTACATTGGAGCCGTATGTAATCTTTCCATCTGCTTCCAGCTTATCCAGAATACCAAGATTCGTCAGAATCTCGGTGGAGTACTGTCCTACCGGAACATCCTCATTGCCCAGAGCCAGCAGGGAAAGCTTGTCTGTGCCAAGATCCTCAAATGACTGGATATCCTTCGGATTTCCATCCGGAACAGCCAGAACAACCTTGTTTTCCAGCAGGTTCACGCGGGTTCCCGCCAGTACGAAGTCCAGACCCTCGGTATTCACTTCCGGATCCGCGTCCTTGTCAATCTGGTTCATCTGCTTCTGTGCTGCGGAAATGAACAGGTCACAGTCAGCGCCTTCCTGAATCTGAGTCTTCAGAGTTCCTGAAGAGTCGAAGTTGAATACCAGAGTTACGTTCGGAGCTGCCTCTTTGTACATCTCCTGAATCTCTGTCAGAGTCTCTGTCATGGATGCTGCCGCAAATATATTCAGAGTCACCGGCTCTGCGTCTGTCTCAGCTGCTGCGTCCTCGGCGGTCTCTTCAGTCTCTGTCGTCTCCTCTGCTGCCGGAGTGCTCTCCTCTGCCTGCTTGCTTCCGCAGCCCAGCATAGAAACTGCCAGAGCACTTACCAGAAGACCTGCGATAAGTTTCTTCTTCATAATAAAAATCCCTCTTTCCTTTTTATTTCGTGCCGTTCTCCTGTTCGTTATTTTTTTAAAAGAATAACGATATGGTTATTATACAGGTAATGGAAAGCGGGTGCAAGGGAATCGAACCAATTTATGAATTATTTTTCACTAACCCTACTGAAACTCCCCGAAATACACCTCAAAGAATCCTCGCGTGATCCGCTTCATGTCTTCCTGCATGGCGTGGTAGCGCTCCATAAAGAGGCGGCCTTCGGGGGTGACGGTGGAGCTGCCGCCGTTTTTGCCGCCGTTGCAGCGGTTCAGAAAACGGAAGCCCAGTTCTTTTTCGACTTTGTTGATCATTTTCCAGCCCTTGGAATAGGACATATTCATTTTGGCGGCGGCAGCCTGGATGGATCCGGTCTCGTCAATGTACTGGAGCAGATGGTAGACGCCGGGACCGAAGAAGTCTTCTTCCTTGGAAATAACCAGCTTGGTCTTAAAATGGAGCGTGGTGGCGTCCCACTGAGTCTTCAGATAACGGGTGACACGCTCGACGCCGCCCTCTTCCTGCAGGGAGTAGGTGATACCGGGATCTTCCGTGGACAGAATCTGACTCCCGGTTTCAAAATCAAAATTGATTTTCTCTGTAGGATTCATTTCCGGTTCAGATAAAATT
>CAKROP010000399.1 GCA_934373375.1 uncultured Anaerosacchariphilus sp. | reverse complement strand
CTTCTGGACTCCACGATTCGTTTCAGCTTCAGCGAGTTTACGACGAAAGAGGAGCTGGATTACACACTGGAGGCGCTTCGGACCCTGCTTCCGATGCTGCGCCGGTTTACCAGACGGTAACATGGCGGGAGACGGACGTCTGCCTGCTTGAACATAGAAAGGGGAACAACATGTTTTTTCACGCATTTTTGATTAAATACGGAGAAATCGGTATCAAGGGAAAGAACCGGTATCTCTTTGAGGACGCGCTGGTGGCGCAGATCCGCCATGCTTTGAAGCATGTGGAGGGCACCTTTAAAGTGACCAAGGATCAGGGCCGTATCTATGTCCACACCGAGGGCGAGTACGATTACGATGACGCGGTGGCAGCCATGCGCCGGGTATTCGGTATCGTGGGCATCTGCCCGGTGGTGATTCTGGAGGATCAGGGCTTTGAGAAGCTGGGCGACGACGTGGTGGCTTACTTAAAGGCACGCTACGGCAAGGCTTGTGATAAGAGCTTCAAGGTGCAGGCACGCCGTGCCCGCAAGACCTACCCAAAGGCTTCCATGGAGATGAACGCAGAGCTGGGCGGACGGATTCTGGACGCGTTTCCGGGTATGCGCGTAGATGTGCATGAGCCGGAGCTGATGATTCATGTGGAGGTGCGGGAGCATATCTACCTCTATTCCGATATCATTCCGGGTCCGGGCGGTATGCCCATCGGCACCACCGGAAAATCCATGCTGCTTTTATCCGGCGGTATCGACAGTCCGGTGGCAGGCTACATGGTGGCCAAGCGCGGTGTGAAGATTGATGCGGTATACTTCCATGCGCCGCCTTACACCAGCGAGCGGGCGAAGCAGAAGGTGGTGGATCTGGCGGCAAAGGTAGCCCGTTATACCGGCCCCATTTACCTGTATGTGGTGAACTTTACGGAGATTCAGTTATATATCTATGAGAAATGTCCCCACGATGAGCTGACCATTATCATGCGCCGCTATATGATGCGGATTGCGGAGCGCATCGCGGAGAAAACCGGATCTCTCGGTCTCATTACCGGCGAGAGCATCGGCCAGGTAGCCAGCCAGACCGTACACAGCCTGGCAGCCACCAACGAGGTCTGCACTATGCCCGTATTCCGGCCGCTGATTGCCTATGATAAGGAGGATATTGTCACCATCTCCAAGCAGATTGATACCTACGAAACATCCATCCAGCCCTTTGAGGACTGCTGCACCATCTTCGTGGCAAAGCACCCGGTAACCAAGCCGAACATCAATGTGATCAAGCGCTCTGAGCAGAAGCTGATGGAGCAGATTGACGAGATGGTGGATAAGGCCATTGAGACGGCGGAGCTGATTGTAGTAGGGTAATAAAATAAGCATGATTCATAGAAAGAAGGTGTCGCGGATGACCGCAGAAGAGGTGATACAGGAGACCGCAAAGCTGTGTAGGAGTTTTCAGGCCCATAAAGTGATTCTATACGGTTCCAGGACCAAACATACGGCGCGTGAGAGAAGCGACATGGATCGCCGCGAGAGGTGCTTCGGGAGGCTTTCAAGGCGAATCTGATTTCTGATGACGCCTGGATGGAAATGCTGAAGGTGAGAAATGAGTTGACGCATGATTATGACTGCGAAATTGTGAAGGAACATTGTAGTACGATAGTGGAAACCTATATTGATTTGTTTTACGAGTTTGAAGAAACCGTAAAAAGATTGCCGGTTGCGCGATAGTTGCTGGAAGCAACCGCCCGCGTCTGCTATGATTTCGGTATCAAAGACAGAACAGGAGGATTCTATCTTATGCTAATCGGAACTATAGTCACTTTCATCAATCTGCTCATTTTCGCGCTGATCGTCGGTGGACTGATTTACCTTTTTGTCCTGCTGGTAAAAGCCCTGCGGAAATACCTGAAAGCAGAGCCCGTCCGCAAAGAAAAGGCAGAGACTGCCCGTACTCTGGGCGAGATCCTGAAAGCCCATCGGGCTGCGTGCAAAATGACGCAGGAATTCGTAGCCGAGGCCCTGGGCGTCAGCCGCCAGGCCGTCTCCAAATGGGAGAGCGGCGCGTCCGATCCCAGCACCGCGAA
>CAKROP010000398.1 GCA_934373375.1 uncultured Anaerosacchariphilus sp. | reverse complement strand
GGATTGATGCAAAGGAGCATCGAATTCCCAACAAAATGATAACGGCGCTTCTGGTCATACGGACTATGCTGCTAGCAGCGGAAATCCTTGCTTATCCCGGATATGGTTTGAGCCTGATCATCAGCGCAGTGGGCGGCTTTGCCTTCGGCGGCGTGATGTTCGGCCTCTGCTACCTGATATCCAGAGGTGGAATGGGAGCCGGTGACGTGAAGCTTATGGCGGCTGTGGGATATTTTATGGGAATGGGCGGAATCTTTACGGTATCCTTTCTCAGTATCCTCTGCACGGGCCTATGCAGCGTTGTCCTGCTGATATTCAAAAAAATCGGCATAAAGGATGAAATGCCTTTCGCACCGTATGTGTTTTTAGGAATGATCATTACAATGGGGTTGGGGGTCTGAAAAATTATGAAAAAGAAAATTCTGCTTTTATTTGTGGCGCTTCTTGGCCTGTCCTGGTTCAGTACCATTACGGATATCGCCGGAAAACCGGGAAAAATTGCGGAACATGTGGAGAAAGCGCAGGAATATGAAGCAAAAGGAATTTATATAGACGCTATCGAAGAATACAAACAGGCGCTCACTTATCGTCCGGGCGATCTGGAAATTTCTATGAAAATGGCAGAGGATTATTTGAAAATAGGGAAAACCAAGGAGTACGTGTCCCTCTGTAAAGATCTGGCGGAGCAAAATCCGTACAAAGCAGAACCGATGGATAATCTGATGCAGTATTATGTGGACGAACAGGACGAAGCTGACGCAATAAAATATTTGCAGGAATATGCTGCCCAGTATGAAAAGAGCGAGACCGCCCAAAAATGGCTGAAGGAATTGAAAGGAAGCTACGCGGCGCTTTATTGCCGCTATGAGGAAATGTCTCCTATCATAAATAACAGCATGGTCGTAAAAACAGAGAACGGATACGGAATCTGCGATAGCCTGGGAAATGAAATTCTGGAACCGGTATACGAAGAAGCACATCCTTTTTCAGATTCTGCTCTGGCGTTGGTTAGAAAAGATGGAACCTATTTCTATGTGGACAAAGACGGCCTGACGAGACTGGTTCCAGATGAAACGGATTCAGATCTGGGAATGCTGACTTCTGATCGAACCGTAGCAGCCCGGAATGGAAAATACGGATATCTGGATGAAAAATTAGATGCTGTCGGCGATTTTACCTGGGACAGTCTTTCACTGATATGTGATAAAACAGGAGCCGGAGAAAAGAATGGAAAATGGGCTCTGGTGGATAAGAACGGGGAAGCGATTACAGACTTTCTGTATGACGATGTGGGTCTGGATGAAAATGGATTCTGTTCCGGTCAGAAACGTATTTTTGTAAAGCAGGGAAAAGCCTATCAGATGGTCAACACAAAGAATGAAACCGTCGGCGAGCTGACCTTCGAAAACGCTAAATGTTTTTCTGACAAAGGCTATGCAGCGGTCTGCCAGAATGGAAAATGGGGATTCGTAAACGCAGACGGCGAGATAGTGATTGACTGCCAGTTTGACGATGCACAGTCTTTTTCCAACGGGTTCGCAGCGGTCTGCCAGAATCGGAAATGGGGCTATATCGACGAATCCGGAAGCCTTGTAGTTAAGACTGAGTTTGAAGAGGCCACCCCCATATCCGCCAAAGGCACGGCATCTGTTTTGAAGGATGGAGAATGGAATCTGATTCAACTGAACTGGTTTCAATAAAATACAGGATGGAGGATAAGACAGTGGAATTTACTTTGGAACAACGCGACACAGCATCATTTCTGGTATATCAACAGAAAAAAGAAGATGTATTAAATGACCTTACCATAGGCATGATTTCAAACTGTAAGATCCGGGGCGTTTTGCCTTTTGTATATGCGCAGATGGATGGGATTACTTATTTTAAATATAATATCACCGGTTTGATTTCTTTAAGAGAGTACCTGGGTGGGGTAGTAGGAAAGGAAAGACTGCTCGGATGCTTACAAAATCTCACAGATACTCTGGTGAATGCAGAGGAGTATATGCTGGATTCCACAAATTTTCTGCTGGATACAGAGCATATTTATGTAGATCCTACCAACGGACAGACGAATCTGCTTCCAATG
>CAKROP010000397.1 GCA_934373375.1 uncultured Anaerosacchariphilus sp. | reverse complement strand
TACAACGTTGTACCAACAAAAAGGACTTATATCAGGGAAGATAATGAGGGAGATTTTATCATTCTGACATTCCAATAAGAAATAGCAGCAGATAGTAGTGAAACTTATAGAAAATGTAAATTTGAGCTTTGCAAACATCTGGGAAACGGCAGAATGGGAAGGAGGAAATAGAATGGCAGAACAGCAGCCACAGATCAGCGCGGAAGAGATGGCAGAATATGCAAAAAAGATGGTAGCAGATGCATTCAGGCAGGAAAAACAGAAAGAAATCTGTGCACCTGGGAAAAAGATGGAGCGTATGCTTCTGATGAGTGACGGAGTAAGGCTTAGAACGGTTTTTCAGTTCCCTGCAATAGACGGGGCAGAGAGTTTACCAACCATCCTGATGAGAAGCTGCTATCCGTTTATGGAACCTTACTTAGAGCAGCAGGCAATCGAATACTGCAAGAGAGGATTTCTTTTTATCGTTCAGTGGTGCAGGGGAACCGGCGGCTCCGAGGGAGAGTGGGTCCCGAATGTAAACGAACGGAATGACGGCCTGGATACGCTGGCATATTTACAGGAGCAGGAGTATGTCGGAAATATTGGGTATCTGGGCGATTCCTATCTGGCACTCACCGGATGGTGCATGGCGGATGCCGTACCATCGAAGGTGAAGACCATGTATCTCGGCGTTTACGGCTGTGACAGACATACTTCCGCCTATAAGGACGGACTGTTCCGGCAGGACATCCTGACAGCCTGGGCGATGGAAAATGCAGGGACTGCTGTAGAGGCGCCATATCTGGAATCCTGTGCTTACCGTCCACAGGTGGAAGCAGATGAGAAGCTCTGGGGTGTGCGGCTAGACTGGTACAGGGACTGGATCACACACTCGGACCGGGATGATGCCTACTGGCAGGAAGGCTTCTGGGGAATGCTGGGGAAGATTCCTTCGAAAGTGAAAATACCGCTGTTTATCCGGGAAGGGTGGTATGACCATCATCTTGGAAGCGCGATTGTTACTTATGAGAGACTGTCGGAGGAGGCAAAGTCACATTCCGTTTTACAGAGTGGTCCATGGAATCACAGCTTCCTTCCGGCAGTAACCGGGCAGCCATTGGAGCACCTGAAAACAGATAAGATTGACACAGCACTTGACTGGTTCACAAGAATTTTAAAGGAGGGTGAGCTGCCTGAGAAAGCCGCTTACACATATGTGATCGGTGCAGATGAGTGGAAGAAGTGGGATACTTTTCCGGTGCGGCAGATGAAGGAGCAGTGTTTTATGCCGCAGAATGGGGGACAGCTTGCGGAAGCAGCGGATGCACAGGTAAACGCAACGGATGAAAAGGAAGCAGAGCCGAACAATACGAAATGCTTTGTCTATGATCCGGAGCATCCGGTAATTTCCCACGGCGCAGAGTCGCTGTTCCACACGCAGGAGGATGTCGGAAGCCTGCTGCAGCCAGAGCCGGGCAGCAGGGACGATGTGATCAGCTTCCTTTCCGGACCACTGTCGGAAGACATGGAGATCGAAGGGAAAATCCGGGTACATCTTTTCGTAAGCTCAGACGCAGAGGACACCGCATTCAGTGCCAAACTGATGGAAGTCTTCGAAAACGGTGAGGCAGTCAATATCCGGGGCAGTATCACAACCCTTGCCTACCGGAACGGTGCAGACCACCGTGGCAGTTACACACCGGGCGAGATTGTGGACATCAATATTGAAATGTGGGATGTAGCATGGAAGCTTCGGAAGGGATCAAGGCTTCGTCTGGACATTTCCTCTTCCGATTTTCCACAGTACAGTGTACATAGCAACTATCCGGGCATCTGGTCCGAGCAGTCGGAGACGAAAGTGGCACAGCAGACGGTATATTTTGGAAAGAACTATCCGTCCAAAGTGATCTTGCCGGTTGTGGAGAAGCAAAATGAAATATAGACAATTGCGGAACTCCCAGAAAACGTAAATTGGAGTTTCGTAATTGTCTGGCAAAATGATACATAAAAAAGAGGGAACCATACATGAAAAAAATAGCAATAGGAGGCGGACAGGGCTTCTGGGGCGACTCCCCGGATGCCGCGATCCACATGATACGGAAAGCCGATATCCAGTATC
>CAKROP010000396.1 GCA_934373375.1 uncultured Anaerosacchariphilus sp. | reverse complement strand
GTAACCCTTCTTGCAGAGATTGCAGAATGGCCGGATGAGATTGATAAGGGACGTGCAGAAGCGGCTATGAAGCGTGCGGAAGAGCGTCTTGCTCACAGAACTGAGGCGATTGATGTAAAGCGTGCAGAGTTTGCGCTTCGCAAAGCATTGGTTCGACTGGATATTGCAAAATAAAAAAGAAAAACGTCAGAACCGACAATATTTACGTTGCCGGTTCTGGCGTTTCTTTTTTATTCGTAAGCCATTTCATAGATGGCAAGCATATCTTCGTAAGCAAGAGGCTTATAACCACCTAAGGTTCTTGTTTTATTTCTGGAGCATCCAAGTGCGAGTGCTTCCAGGGAATCTTTGGAAACACCAAGCATTTTTAAGTTGGTCGGCATGCCAATGGATGTATAGTACTGCTCCTGCATGTCGATCGCCTTTTCAATGGTCAGCTCCGGATGTTCAAAGTCAATGTCTAAGTTCCAGACATGGGAGGCATACTGAAGCCATCTGTTGATATTGGAAGAATAGACATATCTTGCCCAGCTGCACCAGAGTGCTGCAAGTCCGGCTCCGTGTGCAACTTCCGGGTACATACCGGATACTTCATGCTCAAACTGATGAACGGTCATGACAAAGTCTCTGCCACACTGGGTCAGTCCATTGTGTGCGAGGGAAGATGCCCACATCATATTTGCACGCGCATTATAGTCGGTAGGATTTTTCAGGCAATCAACGCCGGCTTTCATGGTGCTTCTGATCACAGACTCTGCAATTGCGTCGGTCAGATAAGTATCTTCACCAAGACAGAAGTAACGCTCGATGGTATGCATGGCAATGTCAACGGCACCGCAGGCAGTCTGATAAGGGCTGACAGTGTAAGTCAGTTCCGGATTTTCAATCGCAAAATTCATGCGGTTGCAGCTACAGCCGTAGCCTCGTTTTTCACCGGTCTCAGAATTAGTGATGACGCAGGAATTGCTCATTTCAGAACCTGCAGCAGCAAGCGTTAAGATGGCTGCTTTTGGCAGGGTTTTCTCAGGAACACATTTTCCGAGGGAGAAATCCCAGACATCGATCTCCGGGTTAGCGACACCATTTGCGATATCTTTGGAGGAATCCATAACAGAACCACCGCCGACAGCGAGGATAAAGTCCACACCCTCTTCCTGGCAAAGAGCGATGCCCTTGCGAACGAGAGAAAGTTCTGGATTGGCAACGACGCCGCCAAGTTCCACATAAGCAATATTTTCAGCGGAGAGGCTTGCTTCTTCACGGTCATGAAGTCCACTTTTTCTGGCAGTGCCACCACCAAAATGAATGTATACCTTTTTTGGATGATAGGCAGCAACCAGCTTTCCGATTTTTAATTCTTCATCCTTCCCAAAGTAGACTTTGGTTGGGGTCTCATAGATAAAATTATTCATGATAAATCTCCTTTGTAAGAATTTGAAAAAATACTTTTTAACAGAATAGCACATTTTGGAATGTAATACAATGAGAGGCAGGTGAGCAGACTTCTTTTGCGAAGCAAAAATAATTCAAGCAGAAGTTACTTTTACAAAACGGAAGTTAAATTTGCTATTTACCGAGCTCGTGTGAAAAGTAATAAAAAGTTGGAAAAGTTGCAAAATAGACCAAAAAACAGGTTGGAAAAGTTGTAAAAAATAGGTATAATTGGGTTGGAAAAGTTGCAAAATAGACAAAAAACAGGTTGGAAAAATTAAAACTGATAAATAAAGGTGAAAATTATGATTGAAAGAAAAGCAAAAGCAACCATAAATGAATGGATTTTACATGGAAAAGATGCATTTTTGCTGACTGGGGCAAGACAGACTGGAAAAACGTATCTGATACGGCAGGGTCTGAAAGAAAGTGGTTATCCGTATGTAGAACTGAATTTTATAGAAGAGCCAGAGCTGGTAAGCCTGTTTGCCGGAGCGAAGGATGCAAAGGAATTGCAGATGCGTTTAAGTGTTGTTACAAAAGAGCCTCTGGAGCAGGGAAAAACGATTATATTTTTGGATGAGATCCAGGAATTTAAAGATATCGTTACAAGAATAAAATTCCTGGTCGAGGATGGGACTTTTCGGTATATTATGAGTGGTTCCCTGTTGGGGGT
>CAKROP010000395.1 GCA_934373375.1 uncultured Anaerosacchariphilus sp. | reverse complement strand
TGCCCTTTTGAAAGGCGTCTTGAAGGAGTTCCCGGCGGAAAAGCTGATTTTTACCGCCAAAACTCAGGAGACAAAGCTTCGGGTTCACGCGGAGACCCAGGTGCTGTATACAGAATCCAACGCGGAATGCGCCAACAACTGTAAATACGTGGTACTGGCTGTGAAACCCCAGTATTATCCCCTGGTGCTGAAGCAGATCCGCTACGCGGTGACACCGGATCATGTAGTAATCTCCCTGGCTCCGGGTATCACCATTGCCAGCCTGAAGGAGACCCTTGGATCCGACCGGCGTATCGTGCGGGCCATGCCCAATACCCCGGCTCTGATTGGCGAGGGTATGACGGGGCTGTCTTTTGACGCGGAGGAATTCAGCCGGGAAGAGATTGACCGGGTACATCAGATCTTCGGAGCAGTCGGAAAATACGCCGATGTGGAAGAACGGATGATGAGCGCGGTGGTCTGCGCCAGTGGAAGTTCTCCGGCTTATGTATACCAGTTTATCGAGGCGCTGGCGGATGGCGCAGTGCAGTTTGGCCTTCCGAGAGCCCAGGCATACACCTTTGCGGCCCAGGCAGGAGCCGGCGCAGCGAAAATGGTACTGGAGACCGGCGAGCATCCGGGAGCATTGAAGGATAAGGTCTGCTCTCCGGGCGGAACCACCATCGCCGGTGTGGCGGCGCTGGAAAACGCGGGATTCCGGGGCGCGGTGCTGAAAGCCTGCGAGGCCTGCTATAATAAATCCGAAGGAATCAAATAGTATGGATGTGACGGCCCTCTCATATATTGAAAGGTATATGGGAGGGCTGTTTTATGTGGAAAAAAATTACAGGTACAAGAAAAACATTCCTGCCGGTATTTCTGACAGGATTTGCGGCGGGAATTTTATATATGGTGCTGTTTGGGCGGGCAGCAGCCCATGAGACAGCTCTGCTTGGCCGCTATTTTTTTTCCAGATATCAGCAGGCAGAGCTGGCCAGCGGGGAACTGCTCTGGTATACATTGAAATCGCGCGTGAGCCAGCTTACCCTGTTGTGGCTGACCGGTTTTACTTTCTTTGGCACAGCTGCAGTTTTTTTATCTCTGGCGTGGATGGGAGCGGCGCTTGGTATCACACTGACGACGGCAGCCATGAAGCTGGGCTTCGCGGGGATTCTGATCTGCCTCGCTTCTGGTCTGCCGCAGTTTTTTCTGTATGTGCCTGCCGTGGCCTGGCTTTTTCAGAAGATCTGTGAGACATCGGAGAACCGTCCCTGGAGAGGGCGCCGATACGGTGGGAACAGTCGGCAGATGATGCCTTATCTCCTGGTCTGGGGACTTGGATTTCTGCTGTTTTTGGCCGGTTCTCTGCTCGAAAGTTATGTAAATCCCATGTTTTTGAAGGTAATTTTAAAAAATATTTAAAAATATTTAACAATTTCTTTACCAGATTTGGTAGAGAAGGGGAGAGAAAAAACCAGATATTGTAGAAAGACCGTCAAAAGCCTTGAATTTACAGGATTTATCGAAAAAAAGATCGTTGCTTTTCCGGTGATTTCTTACTATAATAGAATCCAAAGACTTTAGAAGAAAACGGCTTGGGTGAGCATAAGCTGAGGGGCATATAGATATATGGAACAAGAGATTAAAGGATTCATGTCTTATTTACATAATGTGAAGAAGACGTCCCGGAATACGGAGCTTTCTTATCAGAGAGATCTGATGAAAATGATGCATTTTCTCCGGAAGCAGAAGGTAGAGGATGCGAAAGAGGTTACAGAGACAGCCTTGAATTCCTACATTCTGGACTTGGAAAAAAATGGAATGTCTGCGGCGACGGTATCGAGAAATATCGCGTCCATGAAGGGCTTTTATCTGTATCTCTGGAAAGAAGGAAGCATCAGTTCCGATCCGGCGGAGAAGCTGAAGGCCCCCAAGGTGGAGAAGAAGATGCCAGAGATTATGTCCGTGGAGGAGATGGAGCGTCTGCTTGAACAGCCAGGCGATCGGACCAGTAAGGGGCTGCGGGATACGGCCATGCTGGAGCTCTTATACGCCACCGGTATCCGAGTGACCGAGCTGATTTCTCTGAAGATGGGCGATGTGAACTGGAAGCTGGACTATATCGTGT
>CAKROP010000394.1 GCA_934373375.1 uncultured Anaerosacchariphilus sp. | reverse complement strand
ATTCTCCATCACTGCCATTGCGTCGGTACGGCTTGCCTTGCCATCCTGCTGCGCTACGATTTCCACGCCATCAAGCTGGGAAATGGTTTCCGCAAAGCCCTGCGCGCGAAGTCCGCATACAATCGGGGACGCCGGGAAATCCAGAATCGCTACTTTCGCCTTGCCGCCCAGATTGTCTGTGATGTACTGCTTCGCCCACTCTGCTACCATCGCGCCATCCTCGTAGTAATCGAAGATAACCTTGGTCGCCGGAATATCGGAATCAATTCCACCGTCGTAGCAGATAACCGGGATTCCCGCGTCAATGGCGTCCTGACACGCCGGAATCAGCGCTGTCGGGTCAGCCGCCGCAAGCAGGATCACGTCTACGCCCTGGGTGATAAAGTCCTCGATCTGGGAAATCTGTGTGGTTACGTCGCCGTCCGCGTCACTGATTACCATCTCATAGCCCTTTTCCTCACCGTAAGCACGGAAGGTGGTCTCCAGATCTACGTAATACTCGTCACGTCTGTAGTACAGATCTACGCCGACTACGATCTTGTCACCGGAATCTACATCTGCTGTAGCAGTGTCGCCCTCAGAAGCCGTAGTACTTTCCGCTGTACCCTGTCCCTCTTCCTTGGTGTCACCCGAAGAACCGCAGGCTGCCATACCGAGTACCATAGATGCTGCTAACCCAAGTGCCATCAGTTTGTTCAGTGTTCTCTTTTTCATAGAAATCCTCCTTCTATAAAATATTATATTTTCTGTCGACACGCGACAAAAGTTCTGTTTTGTTCATCAGGATACCGCGTACTCCATAATCGCTTCCTGGCTGAATACCTCACGCTCGATTTCACCTGAAATCGTACCCTCACGCATAACGTAAATCCGGTCGCAGATACCGATCAGCTCCGGCATATCCGAAGAAATCATGATAACGGCCTTTCCTGCCTGCGCCTGCTGGCACATGAGCTTGTAAATCTCCGCCTTGGCTCCCACATCCACGCCCCGGGTCGGCTCGTCAAAAATCAGAATCTCGGAATCTACCGCCAGCCATTTGGCCAGTACAACCTTCTGCTGGTTTCCGCCGGACAGAAGACGTACCTCCTTCTCCTCGGAAGAGGTGGCCGTGCCAAGCATTTCGATATACTTCTTCGCCAGATCCTTTTCCTTCTTTTTGTTCAGAAGGCCGCCGGTACAGATGTTATTCAAATCCACGATCGCCGTGTTGGCGCTGATGGAATGAATCAGGATCAGACCCTGCTGCTTCCGATCCTCGGGAACCAGCGCAATCTTATGCTTTACCGCGTCCATAACGGAATGGATTTCCACCTTTTTCCCGTCGATGTAGATCTCACCGCCGATCCGTTTGTCCGCTCCGAAGATAACACGGGCTGTCTCGGTTCGTCCGGCTCCTACCAGGCCTGCCAGGCCCACGATTTCTCCATGACGTACATTGAAATTCACGTCATGCAGAAGCTTCAGCGTGGAAATGTCCTTTACTTCCAGGGCCACATCCCCGATTTCCGCTTCCAGCTTCGGATACTCGTTTACGATATCCCGGCCTACCATCAGGGAAATGAGCTTCGCCCGATCCACTGATTTCACCGGAAGGGTATCAATCTGACATCCGTCACGCAGAACCGTCACCATATCCGCGATTCGGAAAATCTCTTCCATACGATGGGAAATGTATACAATGGTAACGCCCCGCTCCTTCAGCAGGTCAATGATATGGAACAGGCAGTCCAGCTCCCGGTCGGTCAGGGTCGCCGACGGCTCGTCCATAATCAACAACTCCGCGTCGAAGGAAAGTGCCTTGCAAATCTCCACAATCTGTTTCTGGGCCACGGACAGTCTCGATACTTCCATATCCACATCCAGATCAATATTCAGGCTGTCCAGAAGCTTTTTCGCTTCCTGCCGCAGTCTCTTCCAGTCCACCAGGTGAGCCTTCGTCATAAAGGGTCTTCCCAGGAAAATATTTTCCGCCACAGACAGGGTCTCTGAAAGCTTCAGTTCCTGATGTACGACGCTCAGGCCCAGCTTCTGCGCTTCCAGCGGAGTCTTCACATGGGCTTCCTGTCCCTTGAACCAGTATCCGCCGGAATCCGCCCGGTACACGCC
>CAKROP010000393.1 GCA_934373375.1 uncultured Anaerosacchariphilus sp. | reverse complement strand
ACCGGCTGCATTCATGATCTTATCCAGGGTTCCTGCTGCCATCACATCAACGATGGCGTCTCAGCACTTATTATAACCCAGCTTGAAGCATGCCCACATGCAACCAATCATGATAGCGTACATAGCTACCGCGTAAATGATGGGCCCAAGCACCAGACCATTGTTGGTCAGGTCGATACACAGTGCCAGGATAATCGGAATGATGATACCCTGAATCAGAGAGTCGCCGATACCAGCCAGCGGTCCCATCAATGCGGATTTCAGACCTACGATCTGGTCTGCGTCGCAGTCCGCTCCTGCTGCCACCTGCTCCTCCATGGCGATGGTTACGCCGTGGATAACCGTACCTACCTCAGGTTCGGTATTCAGGAAGGTCAGATGACGTGTCAGTGTCTCTTTCTGCTTCTCCACATCGTTCGGATACAGTTCCTTTACAACCGGAACCATGGAGTACATAAATCCAACGCCGTGCATGAACTCATAGTTGCCGCCTACGGCACAGGATAAAAACCAGTTTAAAATAGATTTCTTCTGTGTGCTTTTGGAAACCTTTACTACTTCAGCCATTTATGCCACCTCCGCTTTCGTACGATAGAAATACAGAACCGCGCCTACAAAACCAATCATCGCAATCGGGATCAGGCCCAGGCTTAAGTAAGCGGCTGCAATAAAACCAACCAGAAGCCAGATGCGCGCCTCGTCCTTGAAGATGAAGGAAAGGTTGATTGCAATACCAACTGCAGGAAGCATACCGCCGATAAGAGATACAACGGTCAGAATCTTGCCGTTCAGTATGTCTGCCAGAGAGTATACCAGATCGGAACCGAAGTACGCGCAGAGCATACAGGGGATACCGTATCCGATAAAGGTAATAATCAGCGGAAGCAGCCAGGCCGGAATCCACAGAGAATTGATTTTTCCGTCATCAATAAACTTCTGTGCCAGATGTCCGCATGCAGCCAGAACTGTCATCAGCATCGTGTACAGCGCGATAGCTACCAGACCTACCGGAACTGCCAGAACCAGAGCCGCGTCCATATCAAGACCGGTGGCCAGAACAAAAGCGGTACTCAGCACGCCAGCCGCACAGGGGTCTGCCGGGGAAGCTCCGCCGGCTCCGATCCATCCCAGGTAAATCATGTTGATCTGCGCGCCAATCATCGCGCCCTCCAGCGGTTTTCCGAATACCAGGCCTACCAGGAAGCCTGCAACCAGAGGTTTGCTGAATACGAAATAGCCTCGTGCGAAGGAATTGTTACCAATCCAGTAAATTACACCGCACAAAAATGCTTGAAATAGTGTCATAACTGTACCCTCCTTGTAACATTACATATCTTTTGCTTGCCTATCTCATTTTAACAATTTCGCCAGGTCAACCGGTGCATTGTCAATCGCCAGCTGGTAGACCATGGTTACTCCCTTGTCAATCAATGCCCGCATAGCGTCCTTTTCACTGTCGCTTGCGAACAGATCCCGGATTAACTTCTTCCGTTTTCCGTATTTGTTACCACTGACTGCCGCGGAACCGCAGATGATTTTGTCATATACGACTCCCGCTTCATTCATGCGCAGAAAACTCTGCGCACATTTGGTCAGAAGCATCACTTTCTCATTTTCAGGGGAATCCTCTTTCAGATATTCAATCGCCTGATCCACGGTGAAAATCTGCAGTTCCGTTCCAGCCGGCTTCATTCCCATAAAGATCTTACAGGTAAACTTATCATTTACCAGATCATCATCTGCAAGAACGATTACATTCGCATGGGTCGCCTGCATCCATTTGGTACAGACTTGTCCATGCAGTAATCTCTCATCGATTCTTGCCAGGACAACGTTTCTCATGTTTTTCCTCCTTTCCTTATGCCTTTCCGGTAGATCCGCACAGATCCATGTGATGTGCCGCTACAGCCTTTGCTCCTTCGCCCAGCTTCTCATACAGATCGTACGGTGCCCAGCTTCTGAAGTTCTCCGGAAGTGATTCCTTATAGTTCTTATAGCTGTCAATTGCTCCTGTGTACAGCTCATAAGCAACGTTCAGTTTATTGATTCCCATGCTGCAGGCCTTCTTCAGGTTCTCATCGCCTGTACCGGATCCGCCGTGCAGTACCAGGGGTACCGG
>CAKROP010000392.1 GCA_934373375.1 uncultured Anaerosacchariphilus sp. | reverse complement strand
TGTTGCTTTCCAGGATCCAAAGCTCTCCGGTGGGGACTTCTTCGATGAGCATGGCGCGGAGGGTTCTGGGTTCGCGGGTATTGTTTTTTAAGTTTACATAAGTGGTTCCTGTGCCAACCTTTTTTACCACAAAACGCTCCGGGCAAGCGCCCTCGGCGCGGGCTGCAATGGCCAATCCTAAGGCATCGGTTGGGCCTTTGTCGCTCCATACGGCGGAGGCAGTGATTTTTTCTATCTGTAATTTCTCAAGAAGGAGGTCTATCTGGGGAAGGAGTTCTTCCTGTATGGTTCCCTGCTCCTTACTTTGTCTTTCTATATTCTGTTTCATTCTTTCCTTTGAAAATCTGATTTCCGTATGCTCCCTTTCTTTGGGGAAGATTATACGGTCTTTTTCTTCTGTTTCCAGGGCTTCCGCCAGATCTTTCAGCGCCCCCATCACCATTTCCCCGGTAATTCCCTCGTAGCACTCCAAATATAGTGTATTTTTACTCATGGTCGGTCTCCTTTCCGTATTGTTTACATAACCCGATAAAGGTGTTCATATTGCCGGTCAGATATTTACTCTTATGGTAAATGATGTTCAGGCTCCGTTCCATGGGTTCGGTCAGTGGAACCTGCTCTACGACGCCCTCTTCGATGGCCCGTTTAACCAGCAGATAGGGCAGTACAGCCACGCCCAGCCCCTCGGCCACGCCCCGGACGATAGCCTGGGAGCTGACGCTCTCCATGACCGGATGGACAGCCTGCTGCCGCAGCGCAAAGGCCGCGTCCAGGATTTTCCTGCCGGCGCTGCCCTTTTCCCGCATCAGAAAGGGATATTCCGCCAGTTGCTCCAGGGTTACTTTCTTCCGGCGGCAAAGCGCATGCCCGGGCGGCAGGATGACAGACAGTGCGTCCCGCATAAAGGGCACGGCGCAGATATCCTCATGCTCAGGCTGATTTTCGATAAGGCCGATATCGATGGCGTTGTCCAGCACCCGGCGCTCAATGATGGATGAATTGTTGATCTCTGCTTCCGTCCGCACCTCCGGGAACTGCTCCTGAAAACGGTGCAGCAGCTCCGGCAGGATGTGGGTGCCGATGGTGATGCTGGTACCGATGCGCAGGGTGCCGATACGGTCCCAGTTTTTGATGCGGGTCTCCATCTCGTCAAAGAGCGACGCGATGTGCAGGGCGTAGCCGTAGAATTCCCGCCCGGCCTCGGTGGGCAGAATCCGCCGTCCCCGCCGCTCGAAGAGCCGCACGCCGTAATATTCCTCCAGCTCCTTCACCGCCAGGCTCACCGACGGCTGGGCCAGATGCAGCTCCTCCGCCGCCCGGGTGATATTGCTGTGCTGAAAGACGGCCACATAAATTTTCATATGTCGCAGTGTCATGGCTTTCGTTCCTTTATAATAAATTCATTATGATAATTATAAAATAATACTATTTTACATATAAGTCAAGAATCCTTATACTGGTTGCGTAGGAGGGTTTTTCAATGAATGATAAAAAGAAGGTTTTATGGAAAATATTTATCTCGACGCTCTACCTGAGCGCCTTTACCTTCGGCGGCGGGTATGTAATCGTAACGTTAATGAAGAAAAAATTTGTCGATGAATATCACTGGATCGAGGAGGACGAAATGCTGGATCTGGTGGCCATCGCCCAGTCGTCGCCGGGCGCTATCGCGGTAAACGGGGCTATCGTGGTGGGCTTTAAGCTGGCGGGACTGCCCGGGACGCTGGTGGCGATTCTGGGGACGATTATTCCACCGTTCCTGATTATCTCGGTGATCTCGATCTTCTATGCAGCGTTCCGCGATAATTTTGTCATCAGCCGACTGCTCCTGGGGATGCAGGCGGGCGTAGGCGCAGTCATCGCTTCCGTGGTCTATGATATGGGCTCTGGCATCGTACACAGTAAAAATATTGTGTCCATCCTGATTATGCTGGCAGCTTTTATCGCGTCCTGTGTGTACGGCATCAATGTCATCTATATTATTTTGGCCTGCGGGACGCTGGGGACGGTACGGACGCTGGTGAAAAATCGAAACAGCCGAGCTGATACCTCGCATACTCCTCATGACAGGCAGTCCTGACTTTTGGAAAATGATTTATAAATAGAAAGAGGTTATTGGAA
>CAKROP010000391.1 GCA_934373375.1 uncultured Anaerosacchariphilus sp. | reverse complement strand
CAGGTACAGGTCCCTATAAGGCGGTTTCACTGGTTTCCGGCGAGCGCCTGGAGCTGGAGAAAAATGATACCTACTGGAACGGCACCCCGGGCTTTGACGCCATTACCGTCCGCACCATTTCTGACGGAGATACCCTGACCATGGCTTTGCAGTCCGGCGAAATTGATGCGGCTTACGGAATGCCCTATGCCAGCTATCCGCTGTTCCAGAATGACAATTATACCTTCTCCAGCTGCGCCACTTCCCGCGCGTTCTTTGCGCATATGAATTTTGAAAGCCCGATCATTCAGGACACGGCAGTACGGAAAGCCATTGCCATGGGTATTGATAAGGAAGGCTTTGTGAATACCCTGCTGGACGGCAACGGCTATGCGGCTATCGGCGTGTATCCGGATAACTTCAGCTTCGGCGGCGATGCGGTTCATACGGAAAGCTATGATCCGGAGGGAGCAAAGCAGGTGCTGGAGGACGCAGGCTGGACCGATACGGACGGAGACGGCATCCGGGAGAAAGGCGGTACAAAGCTGACTATCCGCTGGCTGACTTACCCCAGCCGTCAGGAGCTGCCTCTTCTGGCTGAGTCCGTACAGGCGACCCTGAAGGAGATCGGAATCGACGTATCCATCAACAGCACAGCCGATCACAACAGCATCCGCAAGGATTCCTCTGCCTGGGACGTCTACGCCAGCGCCATGGTCACAGCGCCCACCGGCGATCCGGAATACTTCTTTACGACTCATTGCCTGGACAGCTCTGCAGTCAATAATGGCCATTACCACTCCGATAAGCTGGAAGCTCTGGAAGCGGAGATGGCGGGAACCTTTGATACAGAGCGCCGCAGTGAGCTGGCCGTAGAGATGCAGCAGACCATTCTGGATGACAACGCCTATGTTTTCTGTTCCCATCTGAAAATGAGCATGATTTCCAAGGCAAGTGTGACAGGACTTGTGGCCCATCCCTGTGATTTCTATGAGATTACGGTGGATCTGGCTCCGGTAAATGAGTGATGTGTGAATTATTAACCCTTCAGAATGTAAGCGTTGCTTTCCATAAAAATACAGTGGTGCATCAGGTGGACTTTTCTCTGAAGCCCGGGGAGATCCTGGGCATCGTGGGAGAGTCCGGAAGCGGAAAAAGCACGATCCTGAAAGCTGCCATGGGGATTCTGGAAAATGGCGGCAGGGTGACGGAGGGACAGATTCTCTTTCAGGGCAGAAATATCTGTGAAATGAAAGAAAAGGAGCTTCGGACGATTCGTGGTGCCGGGATGGGCATGATTTTTCAGGATGCAGGCGCTTCCTTAAGTCCGATTCGTACCATCGGTGAGCAGATTTATGAGAGCTTGTCAGCCCATAAAAAATGCGCAAGGCAGGAGGCTTATGAAAAGGCCATGGAGCTTTTTGAAAAGCTGCATTTTCAGGATGGAAAGCGGGTCTGGAGCAGCTATCCCTTCGAGCTGTCCGGCGGTATGAACCAGCGTGTGGGCATCGTGCTTGCCATGCTGATGGAACCGCCCCTTTTACTGGCGGACGAGCCCACCAGCGCTTTGGATGTGGCGGTGCAGAAGCAGGTGGTGCAGGAAATGAAACGGCTGCGGGATGAGTTCGGAA
This sequence comes from uncultured Anaerosacchariphilus sp., assembly GCA_934373375.1. GTDB lineage: Bacteria > Bacillota > Clostridia > Lachnospirales > Lachnospiraceae > Laedolimicola. The sequence goes on along the minus strand of CAKROP010000391.1, from coordinate 516 downwards.
CGGCGGAGATCCTGGTGACTCATGATATCGGCGTGGTGCGGGCCATGGCAGACCGGGTACTGGTTTTAAGGGAAGGCGGAATCGTGGAATATGGCGCCGCAGACAAAGTGTTGAGCGATCCGGAAGAATCCTATACAAAGGAGCTGCTTGCGGCAGTTCCAAGGCTTCGGAGGAATCCCGAATGAATGAGACAGTTTTAAAAGCAGAAAATCTGACAAAAGTTTTTTCTGTACGGGGAAAGGAAACTTTCACAGCTGTAGATCATGTGAGCTTTCAACTGAAAAAGGGCGAGACTCTGGGAATTATCGGAGAGTCCGGCTGCGGGAAAAGCACCCTGGCAAAGCTTCTCTGCCGCCTGCAGGAGCCGACAGATGGAACGGTGGAGCTGTGCGGTCAGGAGATTACGAAGGCGTGCGGCCAGGAACTTCGCTTGGCGTACCGTCATATCCAGATGGTATTTCAGGATCCGGTCAGCTCCTTCGACCCGAGGAAGACCCTGGGGGACGGGATAGGAGA
>CAKROP010000390.1 GCA_934373375.1 uncultured Anaerosacchariphilus sp. | reverse complement strand
CTACGGTAGAAATGATCGGCACAAAGCGGGAGCCGCCGAAGAAGGATAAGGCGTTCGGAAGCTCAATCATATGGAAACGGTTGTGCAGAGCCGCTACGCCAAGACCCACGATGATACCGCCAAATACACCCATCTGCAGGGACTGAATGCCGCACACGGAGGTGATGGTTCCTTCCAGCACATCCGCGGAAATGGTTCCATCGGCCAGAATCTCACCGTTGACCTGCAGCATGGCGTTGATGGCGGTGTTCATAACAAAGAACGCAATCAATGCGGAAAGGGCGGATACCTCTTTCTCCTTCTGCGCCATACCGATGGCCACGCCCACTGCGAAAATCAGCGGCAGGTTATTGAACACGGCGCTGCCCACCTGATTCATGATAATTAACAGGGAATTTAAAATGGTACCCTTGCCCAGAATGGCTGTCAGGCCATAGGTGGCAATGGTGGTTTCATTGGTAAAAGAACTGCCGATACCCAGTAAGAGACCCGCTACCGGGAGAATGGCGATGGGAAGCATGAAGGAGCGTCCCACCCGCTGCAATACGCCAAAAATCTTGTCTTTCATTGTTTTCTCTCTCCTTGAAATGCAATCTTATTTTTGACGTTTATGCAAGAGCTTATTCATCTGTGCGGCCAAATCCCGATTCTCCGGATAACCGGATTTTTAGGCACAAAAAAAGACAGTAACCCTACATAAACATACAAAAATATTTGTGATATCTATGCCAAGTTAATGCCTGCCGAACAGTTACACACTTAATGCAAGGTGAGTATACAACAGAATTTATAGGAAAGTCAAGTATTTTTTATCTTCTCTTTACTTTTTTCTCCCTATTTGTTACCATAATTTTAATATTACTTACAGGGGAGATTCAACTATGTATCGGGTGAGCAGAGTTCTGAATAATAATGGCGTGATCGCCATTGATATGGATGATAATCAGGAATATGTATTGCTGGGGAAGGGTTTAGGCTTTGGGAAGAAGGTCTCGGAGCGGTTTGAGAAGCCGGAAGGGACGTCCATGTACCGGCTGGCCGAGAATACCGAGCGTGGCTCCGCCAGGGCTCTGGCTCAAAGTGTGGATCCGGAATTTATCGAAATCGCCGACACAGTCATGCAGGAAGCGGAAAGCCGTTTCGGAAGCATAGACCGCCGGGTCATGCTGCCCCTGGCGGATCATCTTTCTTTTGCTGCTGCCCGCGTACGAAACGGCGAGCAGATCAGCAATCCGCTGACCGACGATATCCGCACGCTGTTCCACAGTGAATTTAAGACTGCTTTGATCATCAAAGACCTGTTCCGGGATCGTCTGGGACTCGCCATCGACGACCATGAGGTAGGTTACGTGGCTCTCCATGTCCACTCCGCCATCGAGGATGAGAAGATCTCCATGGCCATGCAGACCGCACAGGCCGTCCGGGAGTGCGTCGACATGCTGGAACAGGAAACAGGAGAGCACATCGACGTACTCTCCCTGTCCTACAATCGTCTCATGAATCATATCAAATACATGGTCGCCCGGGGCGTCACCGGCGAAGATCTGAAGGTGAATATGAACGACTATATGTCTGTTAAATTTCCCAAATCCTACGCCCTGGCCACCTCTGTCTGCGACCATCTGGCCACTTCCACAGGTCTTACCTTCGACGAGATGGAAATCGGCTATCTGGCCATGCATATTGAACGGGTTTACAGCACCTGCTCGCCGTCTACATAAAGGTGATAACCGTTTGCTATCACGTTATCCGTACTGCCGGTGAAGCTGCTCACGTAGCTGTCGCCGGTCAGCGTCCAGGTGGAGTCCTTACTTAAGGTCACGTCTACGGTGCCCTCTGCGCCGTCCGGATTGACAGCTCCCGTAAAGCTGCTGCCCTCTGTCAGATTCAGCTTCAGAGTGGAAATGTCATCCACCAGAATCTGTCCGTCGATCTCCTGATCTGCCGCGTTCAGAACCACATCGCCGCCGTTCTGCCCTTCCTGTCCCCAGCCTCTCTCAGAGGAATTTCCCTCTATTCTTAAAAACACCTCATTTGCCAGCTTGAATACCACATTTTTCAGGGAAATGGTACAGTCTGTGTTGGTCACATAGAACATGTCACCGCTCTTTGCCGTGATAACGCCGCCC
>CAKROP010000389.1 GCA_934373375.1 uncultured Anaerosacchariphilus sp. | reverse complement strand
TCGTTTCCTCCGCCCAGGCGGCCATCACGGCTTTTTCCGATGGCGTCGATCTCGTCAATGAAGATGATGCAGGGGGAATGCTTCTTGGCTTCCTGGAACAGATCGCGGACACGGGATGCTCCCACGCCGACGAACATTTCTACGAAATCGGATCCGGACAGGGAGAAGAACGGCACATGTGCTTCTCCTGCCACGGCTTTGGCAAGCAGGGTTTTTCCGGTTCCCGGAGGGCCTACCAGCAGGGCTCCTTTGGGGAGCTTAGCTCCGATCTGAGCGTATTTCCCGGGGTTGTGCAGGAAGTCTACAACCTCCTGTAAGGATTCTTTCGCTTCTTCTTCGCCGGCTACGTCTTTGAAGGTGACGCCGGTGTCTTTTTCAATATAAACCTTGGCTTTGCTCTTGCCGACGTTCATGCCCATCATGCCGCCTCCGCCGCCCATTCTGCGCATAATCAGGGCGAAAGCGCCCCAGAGTAACAAAATCGGCAGTATAATGTTGATCACTGCGGACAGGATAACCTCTTTCATGTCCTCGATGGGTGCGGAATATTCGATTCCCGCTTTTTCCAGGCGCTCCTGGAGCTGATAATCCGGTACGATTCCGGTGGTATAGGTCTGCTGTCTTCCCAGCGCGTCCTTGTCCTTGGCTGTGATTTTCAGGCTGTTGGAGTTGATTTCTACTTTCTCTACCTTGCCGTCGTCCAGCATCTGTACGAACTCGTCATAGGTGATGGTGTTGCTGCTGTTACCCATACTTCCGATGTAGTTCCAGAACAGAATCGCTACCATGGCGATGATGAGAAACATCAGGATACTCTGACGGTTCTTCGGATTCTTATTGTTATCTCCGCCTCCGGAGGGGCGGTTGGAATTATTGTTATGTTCTTCCATATTTCTCCTCCTTGTAGATTACGTTCTGAAAAATAGACTCTATTTTCCAAACGTAACACCTCTATTATAATGTCAGGAAAAGGATAAAGCAATACAGGAAGATCTGAAATTTTCGTAAACAAGTTCGGCCAATGGTCATGTGCGGCCGGATTTCATGCTTGCATGAAAATCCGGTTGTATATGACCATTGAGGGAGCGCCACGATATGAGCAAAAATGAGCTGCGTCAGCAGCGGGGAGCTCCGCAGGAGCGGTTTTGCGAATAGCGCGGGCCGGTCTGTCCGGCTCAGCCACGATTTTTCTTTATTTTGTGCCTCATTTCCCTAATTTTTTCGGCACCTTTTATCTGGATTTTTTCATTCTCCAGTAGTATAATAAATCAGTTATTTTTGGAAACCTATTATCCCACTATGAAATATAACAAAAGGAGGAATCGCACATGCCTGTAAAATACGTCTTTGTCACCGGCGGTGTTGTATCCGGTCTCGGTAAAGGCATCACAGCAGCTTCTCTGGGACGTCTTCTGAAAGCCCGTGGCTACAAAGTGACCATGCAGAAGTTTGACCCTTACATCAACATTGACCCCGGCACCATGAACCCCGTTCAGCACGGCGAGGTATTCGTGACTGACGACGGTGCTGAAACAGACCTGGATCTTGGTCACTATGAACGCTTTATTGATGAATCTCTGACAAAAAATTCGAACGTTACCACCGGTAAAATCTACTGGTCTGTTCTGCACAAGGAGCGCCGCGGCGATTACGGCGGAGGCACCGTGCAGGTTATCCCCCATATTACCAACGAAATCAAGAGCCGTTTTTACCGCAATTTCAATGAGGATGAGACACATATTGCCATTATTGAGGTAGGCGGTACCGTGGGCGATATCGAAAGTCAGCCGTTCCTGGAGGCCATTCGACAGTTCCAGCATGACGTGGGACATGAAAATGCCATTCTCATCCATGTAACCCTGATTCCCTATATCAAAGCTTCCGGCGAGCTGAAAACCAAGCCGACTCAGGCTTCTGTGAAGGATTTGCAGGGTATGGGTATCTGGCCGGATATCCTGGTCTGCCGAAGTGAGCATCCGCTGGATAATCATCTGAAGGACAAGATCGCGCTGTTCTGTAATGTACCCAGCTCTCACGTACTTCAGAATCTGGTTGTGGATTATCTTTACGAGGCTCCTTTGGCCATGGAATAGGAGCATCTGGCGCAGGTGGCCTGCGAATGTCTGCAT
>CAKROP010000388.1 GCA_934373375.1 uncultured Anaerosacchariphilus sp. | reverse complement strand
TATCAAAACTGCTTCAAGAATCTGATATCATTCTCATACAGCAGTCTCATATCATCAATCTCATACTTCAGCAGCGCAATTCTCTCCAGACCTACACCAAACGCAAAGCCGGTGTACTCGTTGGGATCGATGCCGCACATCTCCAGCACGTGGGGATGCACCATACCGCAGCCCAGGATCTCGATCCAGCCGCTGCCCTTGCAGAAACGGCAGCCCTTACCGCCGCACTTGAAGCAGCTTACATCTACCTCGGCGCTGGGCTCAGTGAACGGAAAATGATGGGGACGGAACTTGGTCTTGGTCTCTGCTCCGAACAGCTCTTTCGCGAACTCCTCCAGAGTGCCCTTCAGATCCGCAAATGTAATATTCTTATCTACAACCAGACCCTCGATCTGATGGAAGGACGGAGAATGGGTCGCGTCCACCTCGTCAGAACGGAATACACGTCCCGGCGCAATCATACGGATAGGAAGCTTGCCCTGCTCCATTACACGCGCCTGGCACGGAGAAGTCTGGGTCCGCAGCACGATATTTTTATTAATATAAAAATTATCCTGCTCATCCTTGGCCGGATGTCCTTCCGGAATATTCAGCTTCTCAAAGTTGTAAAGGTCGTACTCGATCTCCGGTCCCTCGACTACCTCGTAGCCCATGCCGATGAAGATACGCTCTACCTCTTCCAGCGCGATGGTGTTCGGATGACGATGACCTACATTATTCTTCTTGGCCGGAAGGGTTACGTCGATAACCTCTGCCTTCAGCTTCTCCTCGCGGACCATGGCCTCCATCTTTGCCTTGGCCTCTTCCAGAACCTTCTCGATCTCCTCGCGTGTCTCATTCACCAGCTGGCCTACCTTCGGTCTGTCCTCCGGAGCCACATCTTTCATACTCTTCAATACGCTGGTCAGTTCACCCTTTTTACCGAGAATCGCCACGCGGGCCTCATTCAGTGTGTTCAGATTCTTTGCTTCCCGAATCTGTGCAATGGCATTTTCCCGGATTTTCTGCAATTTTTCCTTCATTACTTCTCACCTTTCCTGAATTATTGGTTTTTGAGGGACAAAAAAACCGTCCCTACTGAAATGTAGGGACGGACATTATTTCCGCGGTACCACCCTGATTCCTGTCTCCATGCTTCTCGGACAGGCTCTCATCTTCTGCGTAACGTGCAGGCTGCGTCACCGCCTACTAAAGTTCTTCAGCGATGCTGCTCCGGTGGGAATTTCACACTCTCTCCTGAACTTAAGTCCGCTCCCAGCCGCTGACGGTCTCTCTCTGAAAGAAGAAGAAAGGTTACTGTGCACCTTCGTTGCATTTGTCATATCGAGGTTTATTTTATACCTTCGGTGGGATAGATGTCAAGTACTTATTCCTCTATTTTTCCGGCTATACAACCGCCTCAACAATCCTTTTATCTCCAACGATAACATCCTGAACTCCAATTTTCTTATTCTTGTTAAAATTAAAGCTCAGCATATATCCTGTATTTACATGGTACATATCCAGATACTCCGCAAACTGCTGTTCGCCTCTGTTATGATACTCCTGCCCGTGCCAGATCTTCATTTCCACAATATACTGCTCTCCACGGTAATCTACAATTAAATCTGTGCGCTTTTGCTCACGAGTTCGAGCTTCAATATAATAATTACCTGTTCCATTGATGATCGGGCGCGAGTAGAGCAGGAAATATTTCCGCCCTTCCTCTTCCAGAAAGCTTTCATCGCTATCGCCATATAAATCGTGGAAATGCGCCACGAATTTTTCAAGAATCAGACGCATATTTAAATATCCGCCCGCAATAAACTGATTTTTATCCAATACCGCTGCCGCGTAAATATCCTTTTTCTGCATATCTGCCGCAGACAAATACAGATTATAAAGCCATGTCTCAAAAATACGGTTTGCCACCGCCAGAACACCGTCCCGGTTCTTGACCAGTCCAAACATCGTTGCAATATTAATAGACGGCTCATAATAGTTATACACAATCGGTTTTCCCGTAAATAGCAAGGAATACAGCATTTGATTCAATTCCGGATAACTTGTCAGTTTCTCGCTCATGGATTCAAACAATGTATTCTTTTCCGAAAGGAGCATACGCGCAGCTTCCAGAAATCCTTTCTTCGTCCATGCTGTACACTTATTATAGCC
>CAKROP010000387.1 GCA_934373375.1 uncultured Anaerosacchariphilus sp. | reverse complement strand
TGCCGCAGTGACCGTGGGATGTGTACTCGCACATACACACGTCGCCGATACAGTACAGATCCGGGAACTGCTTCTTGGCCTCCCGGAAAGCCTTCTGTACAATTCCGTCCTCTGCATAAGCGCCGCTGCCGCACGCGTCCTTGTGATCGGGAATGCCAAAGAACATAACGCTGCCTACGCCAGCCTTCGCAAGCTCCTCCAGCGCATAGGGAAGCTGATCAATACTGTACCGGTACTGCCCCGGCATGGTCGGAATCTCTTCCCGGATTCCCATTCCTTCTTTTACAAACATCGGGTAAATCAGGGAACTCTTATCCATTCTGGTCTCCCGTACCATTTTCCGTAACTGGACGCCATTGCGAAGGCGTCTCGGTCTGATGTTCATATCCATTTCTTCTCGTCTCCTCTTTTGTTTCTATCTTTTTCTCTTTTAGCAGTATAACATATCTATCCTGAAACAGCACACTTTTTTCACATTTTACTCAGAAGCTCCCGGACTTTTTCGGTCGCTTTCCGGGCAAGCCGGTGATTCGTTCCTCCGGCCGTGATACCGGCCGTCACGCCGCCGCCCTCCGCGATGCCCGGAAAATAAAAATCGCAGCGTGTCCGATCGTCGGAACAATTGACCGGAATGCCGCGCGCCCGACAGGCGCGAAAGACCGCTTTGTTGACTGCCCCGTCATCCACCGCCGCCAATACAAACAGGCTTCCATCCAGAAAGTTCTCCGCTTCCGGACTCCAGCGTTCCTGCTGCCAATGAAGCCGGTCTTCTTTTGCAAGCTCCCGGATTTTCACGGACGCCTCCGGCGCAATGACGGTAATTTTAGCTTCAAAGGAAAGCAGCGTCTGAATCCGCCGCTCCGCGATGCGGCCCGCGCCCACCACAACGATTTTTTTCTGTTCCAGATCCACAAACAGTGGAAAATAACGACTCATCCTTTTTATCCTCCCGAGTGTTCTGTCAGTATCATAACACAGCCGGGCTTTTTTGTGAACCGTCACCTACAGGATCTGCCACCGGCAGCTCCTTACGGATACTTCGTAACAAAAAGCACTGCCTTGATTTTTACCAAAGCAGTGCTTTCTCTTAACATTCTTCCTCTTTCTACTCCTTCAGCCGCAGGCGCAGGAACCGTTTTTTCAGCTGGTTCAGGTTCAGCGGGAACAGCGGATAGATATAACTCTTTCCGGCCACGGTCTTATTGCCCACGATGGCGGCGCCGGTCAGCAGGATTCCGGCGATATATCCGGACAGGTTGAACAGAGCCGTCAGAACCAGCAGAATCAGGCGCATGAATTTCAGCGCGTACCCCAGCTCATAGCTGGACTGGGTATAGTTGGCGATGGCTACAAAGGCCATATACATCATGATTTCCGCGTTGAACCAGCCGGAATCCACCGTAAACTGACCCAGAACGATGCCGGCCACCACGCTTAGGGGCGTGCTCAGCATACTGGGCGTATTGATGGCGGCCAGCCGCAGGCCGTCGATGGCCAGCTCCAGCATCAGAAATTGCCAGACCACCGGCACATGGACCGTGTCCTTGATGACAATAAAAGCCAGCCAGTCCGGAATCCAGCCCGGGTTCTGATACAGGAGCAGAAAGGTCGGCGTCAGAAGCAGGGTAATCATGGCAATAAGAAAGCGGGACAACCGAAGATAGGATCCCGTCACCGGGGGAAAGTAATAATCGTCCGCCTCCTCAATGATATCGAAGATCGATGTGGGAATAATCATGGCCTGAGGCGAATTGTCTACCAGGATTACAATATTTCCCTCCAGGATAGCCGCTGAGGCTGAGTCCGGGCGCTCGGTGAATTTGAATTTTGGAAATGGGTTATACCATTTCCGCTCGTAGATGCACTCGGCCAGACTCTCCTGGTTCATGGTCAGGGCATCTACCCGGATGGCGCTGATTCTTCCTTTCAGCTCCCGTAAGAGTCGCCGGTCCACCCGCTCGGACATATAGCAGAGAACGATGTCCGTTTTGGATGTTTTCCCCGCTGTCATCATTTCCATGGACAGATGAGGGCTCCGGATCCGTCTTCGAATCAGGGCTGTGTTGAAGACCAGGGTTTCCACAAAGCCATCTTTTGACCCCCGGAGGGCCTTGTCCTTGGAGGGCTCGTCCACGCTCCGCATGGGATAAGAACGACAGTCCAGGCC
>CAKROP010000386.1 GCA_934373375.1 uncultured Anaerosacchariphilus sp. | reverse complement strand
ATCAGGTGCAGAAGCTGCTGTTCCTGGGAAGCTCCTGCATCTACCCTAGAGACTGCCCGCAGCCGATTAAGGAGGAATACCTGTTAAGCGGCTACCTGGAGAAGACCAACGAAGCCTATGCCCTGGCGAAAATTGCGGGCCTGAAAATGTGCGCCTTCTACAACCGCCAGTACGGCACCCACTACATCAGCGTCATGCCCTGCAACCTCTACGGCATCAACGACAACTTCGCCCTGGAGAATTCCCATGTACTTCCGGCCCTGATCCGCAAGTTCCATGAGGCGAAAATCAACCAGGCCCCCACGGTCACCGTCTGGGGGAGCGGCAAGCCCTTGCGGGAGTTCCTGAACGTGGACGATCTGGCGGACGCCTGCCTGTATCTGATGGATCACTACGATGGAGATGATTTCTTTAATGTGGGCTACGGTCAGGAAGTGACCATCCGCGAGCTGGCAGAGCTGGTGAAGAAGGTCACCGGATATGAGGGTGAGATTGTCATGGATCCGACGAAGCCCGACGGAACGCCCAGAAAGCTCACCGATATCAGCCGCATCAAAGCCACCGGCTGGGAGCCGAAGATCGATCTGGAGACAGGACTGCGCCAGACCTACGAGTGGTTCTGCGGGCATTATGCGACAGGCGATTTCGCGCAGCGATAAAAGAAAATGTAAAAAACTGGAACCAAAAAACACAACGCAGAAAGGGGGACGCCATGCATGCAGCCCGCACAGCCGAAGAAATTAACGCCTATCCGAAAAACCTACATCTGGGGTACCGAAGACTGGATGCTCTCCTGGTTCAATGAGGGCCTGGAGGACGTCCCCCTGCTCATCAAAATCATCAAAGCCCGGGAGGCCCTGTCCGTACAGGTACACCCGGGCAATGCATTTGCGGAGGAAAAGGAGCATAAAAGCGGCAAGACAGAGATGTGGTATGTGCTGGACTGCGAGCCCGGCGCATATCTATATTATGGTCTGAAGCACAAGATTTCCGAAGATGAATTCCGCAAGCGTATCCAGAACCAGACCATTCTCGAGGTCTGCCGGAAGATGCCCGTGAAAAAGGGCGACGTTTTCTACATCCCGGCGGGGCTTCTCCACGCCATCGGCGCTGGGATTACCGTGGCCGAGATTCAGCAGAGCTCCGATGTGACCTACCGGGTCTACGACTACAACCGGGAAAATGCCAGCCACGAGAAGCGCCCGCTCCACATCGAGAAAGCCGCCCAGGTGGCAGGCTTTATGCCGCCCCTGGCCGGACACCGCCCCATGGGCCCCCGCATCCGGAAAAATGGATATTCCAGAACTTTGTTAGTGCAATGTCCGTATTTTGTGGTACAATTATATGAGATAAGCGAAAGTATGACCGGCGACACCGCCGGAGACTTTCAATCGCTTCTGATTCTGGAGGGCGAGGGCGTCCTGAAGACCCGCTTCGGGGCAATGCCCTTAGCGGCAGGCGACAGCATTTACCTTCCCCAGGAGACAGGAGACTATCAAATCATCGGAACATTACAGCTTCTCCGCTCAACCGCGGAGTGAAAGTGAGGTACAGGATATGAATCTGAAATTTGGAACAGGCGGATTGCGCGCCACCATGGGACCGGGACCGGACCATATGAATCTGGAGACCATTCAGGAAGCGACCCTGGGCGTGGCAGCCTATGCGAAGGAGCAGAGCGATAACCCAAGCGCAGCGCTGGCCTACGACAGCCGGAACCATTCGGAGGAATTCGCCCGCGAGGCGGCCCGGGTGCTTGCCATGCAGGGCTGCAAGGCATACATTTACCCGAAGCTGATGCCGACCCCGACCCTTTCCTTTGCGGTGCGTCATCTGAAGACCACTGTGGGCATCGTGGTGACCGCCAGCCATAACCCACGGGAATACAACGGCTACAAGGTATACGGATCCGACGGCTGCCAGGTAACCAACGAGGCGGCAGACCAGATTCAACAGCATATCTGGGATGCGGACAGAAGTACGGCAGAGGGCGGCAAAACCTTCGAAGAGTACGTGGAGGACGGACAGATCGTCCTGATAGACGAGAAGACTCTGAAAGCGTTTCTGGCGGCCATCATCCGCAAGCGGACCAGGAAAGAGCTGACCTCCGGTCTGAAGGTTGTCTACACGCCGCTGTACGGCGCAGGCCTGATTCCGGTGACCAGCATCCTGAAAT
>CAKROP010000385.1 GCA_934373375.1 uncultured Anaerosacchariphilus sp. | reverse complement strand
CCCTGGCAGTACTGGGATCAGACCTACGACCTGGAAAAAGCCCTGCAGTGCGGGACCATATTTCCGGAGTTAAATAAACCATTTTCAGGAAAGCGAGGTGGCTGCAGATGATGAGAAATAATTGTCAATCGCCCGTAAGGCCCTGTCCCCAGCCAAGAAATGCCACCAGCTGTCCCATACCGACGGCTCCCCAGAGCGGCCCCGGCCCGGTTCGTCCCATGGACTCCTGCTCCTGCAGCGGTCTTTCGAAGGAACAGCTGCTCCGCCGCATCGCCACCACCGGCTTCGCCTGCGTGGACGCCTGCCTCTATCTGGACACCCATCCGGAAGACACGGAAGCCAGCGCTTATTTTGAGAAACAGAACCGAATGTATCAGGAAGCCCTTCATGAATATTCCACCCAGTACGGCCCGCTGACGCTGTCCCACGTCCACAATCCGAAGGATTACTGGACCTGGGCAGACCAGCCGTGGCCGTGGCAATAGAAGGGAGGACGCGCTTATGTTTAATTATGAAAAACGGTTGGAATATCCCATTCACATCAAGGAGACGAATCCGAAGCTGGCAAAGGCGATTATTACTCAGTATGGTGGCCCATACCCCGGAAAGTTATAGTTATTTTTTCGAAACTTTGTTCGGTAAATGCGAAGAGCGTAAAAGTTAAAGCATTTAAATTTTTATATACGAAATCTTGGCAAGATAAAAATACCATTCTAAGCCTTGATACTGGTATTGAGTGTGATGATGGAAAAGATTTTGCCGTTGTTATTGGTGCAAATAGTGAAATTGATACAAAGCTACTCTATACTCCATGTATTAAAAATGGACATTGGTATGTGTCATCAAATTGTTATACCGATGGAGGTGCTGGTCCAAATGGATTCTTTTTTGTTGTTCTTACGATCTCATAGAAACGATTATTTTAAAGGATATGTAAAAGTACCCATCCAGTTTGTTGGACCTCCAGCGCCAAGAATATAATATAAACAAAACTTACCATCTGTTGTTATATCAACTATAAATGGTGTTCCATTCTGATCCTCCAATCTCACTACAGAATGTGGCAGCTGAAAATTCTGATGGGATATTTACAAATACATTTTTCATCCCCGGTGCGATAGAGGAATTTTGTGTTCCACCTATAATACAAAATCCGACATTTCCTCTGCGAATTAACATAATTGTCATTCCGTTCCATACGGTGATGAAATCACTATCGCTGTTCGCATTTACCGAACAAAAATTCTTCTTTTCAAAAAACCCCGGATCTCTCCGGGGCCATAATTAGTTGAACTGAATAACCAGACGGGTGCCTGCTCCGACAACGCCGTCTTCCTTGATGCCGTAGTGTTTCTGGGCTGCCAATACAGCAGCTTTCGTAGTCTTACCGTACACGCCGTCAATATTACTCTTCTTTCTTCCCTTGCTGTCAGTATAATATTCGGCCATGAAGCCAAGGCGAACCAGGTGGTACTGGATCCACTTGACATCATTTCCTGACATCTTCGGGCCGACCTTCGGGATGTAGATAACCCGCTCCGGTACCGGATACGGACAGCCTGCAGGCTCTGTAGTCGGAATCTTGCCGTACCAGATGTTCAGGTCTACCCGGCCGGAGATTCCGGCAACAATACCGGCGCTGCTCCACTGCCAGCCTTCCAGAACGTGGCTGATTGCCGGCTGTTTTTTAACGTCCGGGAGCTGCTTGATAGTCTTGGCAGTCGTGGACGGATACCGGGCAATCCAGAAATCATATTTCAGGTAACCAGCCCAGGGCTTGATATACGAATTATAGAATGACAGTCCGGTGTAGACACCGAATTCATATCCTGCGCCAGTAATCACGTCGCCGTATGCATTGATGATATTGATCAGCTTTTTTCCAAGCCCTTTCAGGCAGGCATCCTCAACATCCAAGTGAATCTTCACTTTACGGCCATTCAAGATGCTCAATACCTTACGTGCGCCTGTCTCAGCCTTGGCTTCTGTCGTATAATATGCATAGTTATATACACTTACCAGTTGCATGCCTGCGGCCTCGCAGCCCTCCCAGTTCTCCTCAAAACGTTTGTCCGGATTCAGATCCTTCCGGATAACTTTCAGGATGGCTCCCTCTACTCCAGAGGCCTTGACTTTTTTCCAGTCGATGGCTCCGTTGTAGGCGGAGACGTCAATTACAATCTTACTC
>CAKROP010000384.1 GCA_934373375.1 uncultured Anaerosacchariphilus sp. | reverse complement strand
ACAACGATTTTTTTCAGATGTAAAGAGTGAATTTTTGTATTATTGTCAGATTATTTGTGAATTTAGTCTTTTTCATTGAATTGTGTCTTTGTTTTCTTTTTTTTCCTTGGAAATGAGGACTACAGAAACAATTCAAATGCCATTTTTCTCAATAATTTTTCTGGTTATTCATGGACCTTCTTAAGTTTGAGCGTCCTTCGCTCCTATTGGCTCAAATTTAACACCTACTTTTTCATGAAGCACGGTCTTTCACTCACTGCCTGCACAACAAAAGCAGCTCCATGGTTGGGCTGCCTTTGCTTGCGTTCTTATATTGTAAATTTCTTCCATATGCAAAATCCAGCCAACAGATATACCGCCGTCACCGCCAGATACAACGGCAGGCTCCCATAAAGCACGCTTTGCCACTCCGGCATCCTCTCCAGGAAAATAGTGGAGGCGTTCACCGCCCCATGGGTCAGAATCGCCGGAAGAAGCGAGCCTTCCGCCTCATAAACCCAATTCAGGTACAGACCGATCAGGAACGCGAACAGCCCCTGCACCAGATTACCGTGAAGAATACCAAAGAGCAGGGACGCGCAAACAATAGCTGCATAAGGGTTCTGCAACGCCTTTTTCAGATTCCGGTAGAGAATTCCCCGCACCAGAAGTTCTTCCAAGATCGGGGCCGTCACCACACTGGCTGCCACCAGGGACAGAAGACTTCCCGTATACAGGCTGTCGCTGGCCGTCTCATAGCCCGGAAACAGGGTGGGCAGGGGCGTCAGGCCAATCAGCAGGTTGAAGCCACGTCCCAGGAGCAGACCACCCAGAATTGCCATTAACATGCAGCTTATCCGGGACTGTTTTTTCCAGACAGCGATTTTTCCACTGCTGCCCGATTCCTGTCCATCCAGCCACTCACGAATGCGATCTTCACGATACATCCTGTAAAAAATCGGAATTTCAATGGCATTAACAGCAGCCAACTCCCAGGCTGCATGCTCCGGAGCTGTAAAAAATTCGAAAAAGCACAATTCCAGTGCCGCCTGGATTGCCATATTCAGACTCACATACAGCAGGAACGGCATAGCCAGCTCCCACAGGGTTTTACCGAGACTATTTTTCTGATCCATGCTCTTTTACATACGCTCCTGCATTTTTTCCGGCGTCCGCGCCGATGAGGTTCAGGGCCTCCTGCTTGTAATGAATGCCCAGTTCATCCCGCAGATCCGCGTCAGTCAGCTCTGCCGGAAGGGTAGACACCAGGATCAGATCCTCATTTTCCTCACAGGCCGCAAGCTGTGCGTCCATCACAGTCTGGTGCTTCGTCGGGTCAGTCAGATCCGGACCAAGCTGAATCAGAAAGCATTTTTCCACGCCCTGCTCCTTCATGTAGGAGACCAGTTCGGCAAGCTGCGCCTTGTATTCATCGTCCGTAGTCTCCAGATTTGCGTCGGCCTCGCCCTGGAACCAGACCATGTAGGTGTGATACACATGAATTTTTTCTTTCTTCATGCAGTCCTTCGCCGCATTCAGGCGATCGGCTGCCTCCTCCTTCAGGCCTTTGGTCAGCCAGCCGTTCAGAGAAGAACTGCCCCGGGACGCAGACACAGCCACCACCGGCACACCCGTCTGTTCATAATAGGCGTTGACAAAGGAAGTCACCAGACTGCCCTTGCGCTCCAGAAGCTCCGTGTCGTCCAGGGCTCCGCGATTTTCCTTCTCCCCAAATGGCTCGTCCAGCACATGCAGGGTATCCGGATCGGTCACGGCGCGATACTCGTAACCAGCCCCTTCGGTAAGCTTGGGCGCTTCGCCTGCATCGCCGCCTGCACCGCTCATGTTGCTCTGACCCATAAAAATAATCAGGTCCATGCTCCTCCAGGTTTTCTGCTGATAGAGATTCACTCCCACCAGAAGAAGGCAGCAGAGGGCGCTCAGGATAAAGATGACTTTTTTGTTGTTCGGTACTCGGTTCATAGAATTCTCCGTTTCTTATTCTTCGCCCCATTCCGCCTTTTGCCATCGGGGGCTATCCTGTATAAATTCATATTCTATAAGTATAAGCCCCTTCCTTATCTCTGTCAATTCTTCCCGCTATTCACGAAAATACAACATGTTTTTCCTTGACTTTCTTCCCTGTCTGCCCTATATTAAAATTAATCACATAGCGACAGCTAGGGGAGCCAAAGGCTGAGAATACACATCTGTG
>CAKROP010000383.1 GCA_934373375.1 uncultured Anaerosacchariphilus sp. | reverse complement strand
CTATACTTTTCTTCATCACCTTGTTCTCCCTCAACATAAACTTCAGGAATCTTAATGAAACCTCATGTTTTTTCAATAATTCCCTGAAATTTGAATTTTTTGGCAAATCGCAAAAAATGCTCCACATCATTGTAGAGATATTGATCCCGTTTCCACAGCAGTACCGTGTCAAAATAGATGGGTTCGGAAAATGGGACCGCTACCAGATCCGGCTCCTGACGGACCAGGGCGTCCATCAGGAAGGCTGCTGCCGTGCCATCGGAAATAAACTGCTTAATCATGCTGAGCTGACTGGAGTAAAGCAGCACATTGGGCCGCAGCTGCTGCTCCGCGAAAAGGGACAGCACTGCGTTGGAGGGCGCCGTATCCGTTCCGAAAAGTACCAAAGGCTCCCCCTCCAGCATGGTCACATCAATTGCTTTCGCCCGGGCCAGGCGATGGGAAGGACTGACACAGAGCACCAGCTGTGTCCGCGCAAGCTTCTGACAGGAAAATTCCGGAGAAGGAGCCGCCGGAAGCGTGGCCATGGCCAGATCCAGTTCTCCCTGCTCCAGAAGCTTTTCCGCATGGAGGGAACCGCATTCCGTAATAGAAAGGGTGATTTCCGGATACGCTGCCTGGAACGCCTTATAGAGCTGCGGGAAAAAGACCGTCCCGGCCATGGGCGGAATCCCGATACGGAACCGATTTTTCTGATTGCCCAGATCCTCCATCTGCCAGGAAAGCTCGTCAAACTGGCGGATCAGCTGCTGGGCCCGTTCCCGTAAGAAGCTGCCCTCCGCCGTCAGGACCAGGCGCCTCCCCTCATGGCGGAACAGATTGATCTGAAACTCGCTTTCCAGATCCCGGATGGTTCCTGACACGGAAGGCTGGGAAATATGCAAAAATTCCGCGGCGCGGCTGACGCTCTGGAACTGACAGATTGCAAGGAACTGCTGTAATTTGGCGATGGTCATGGACTTTGCCTCCTTTTCCTGACACATTTTCGGTTCTATAGGTTTTTCCTATAATAACTTATTATATATATATTTTACTTTTCTGTAAAGTCGCGCTATGATACGGATAGAAATTATTGTACCGCTAAAAATACAAAGTGGTCGCAATTATGGATATACCAATGATGCCGTTTATCAGAGAAAAGGAGAATTTATCATGGATTACGCTGCAGAATCACTGAAATTACACTATGAATGGAAAGGCAAGCTGGAGGTTACTCCCCGTGCCGCTGTAGACAGCAAGGAGGCTCTTTCTCTTGCTTATACACCGGGGGTTGCACAGCCCTGCCTGGAGATTCAGAAGGACGTCAATAAGAGCTACGAGCTGACCCGCCGCTGGAACACCGTAGCCGTAGTGACCGACGGTACCGCAGTCCTGGGTCTGGGCGATATCGGACCGGAGGCCGGTATGCCGGTTATGGAGGGTAAATGCGTCCTGTTCAAGGCTTTCGGTGACGTGGACGCCATTCCGCTCTGCGTGCGCAGCAAGGATGTGGACGATATCGTGAATACCGTTGCTCTGCTGGCAGGCTCCTTCGGCGGCGTAAACCTGGAGGACATCTCCGCTCCCCGCTGCTTCGAGATCGAGCAGAAGCTGAAAGAGCGCTGCGATATCCCGATTTTCCATGACGACCAGCACGGTACTGCCGTTATCACACTGGCAGGTCTGATGAACGCTCTGAAGCTGGTAGGCAAGAAGATCGAGGACGTAAAGATCGTTACCTCCGGCGCAGGCGCAGCCGGTATCGCTATCATCAAGCTGATGATGAGCATGGGCCTGAAAAATGTTATTATGACCGACCGTAAGGGCGCCATCTACGAGGGCCGTGAGGGGCTGAACCCTATCAAGGAAGAAATCGCAGCTGTCACCAACCGGAACATGGAGAAGGGTACCCTGGCTGAAGTGATCAAGGGCGCAGACGTATTCGTCGGCGTATCCGCACCGGGCGTTCTGACCAAGGAAATGGTTTCCACCATGGCAAAGGATGCTATCATCTTCGCATGCGCGAACCCGACCCCGGAGATTTTCCCGGACGAGGCAAAGGCTGCAGGCGCTGCTGTGGTATCCACAGGCCGCAGCGATTTCCCGAACCAGGTCAACAACGTACTGGCATTCCCGGGCATCTTCCGTGGAGCTCTGGATGTACGCGCATCCGATATCAACGACGAGATGAAGATCGCCGCTGCACGCGCCATCGCTTCTCTGGTATC
>CAKROP010000382.1 GCA_934373375.1 uncultured Anaerosacchariphilus sp. | reverse complement strand
TTCCTTGAATTCTTTGCTGTAATGCTTCATTGCGATTCCCTCCATCTCTGTTCTTTCAGTTTAACAGATTTTTGGGAATTTTGCGACTGCACTTACAGGGTACTACTCCAGACCTCGCCAAAAAGTTGCAGACACAAGAGGCTCTGACAGGTATTTTCAACTGGGTTTTAGAGGGTTATAAAATCATAACCGCGACCGGATACTTCACCAAAACTGAAGAATCCGATGAGATTAAGGAGCAGTATAAGGAGATTCTTAACCCTCTGGTTGTGTTTGTTAAGGACCGCACTCCGTCCACCAACGGCGATAGTTTTTCTGCTGATGAGCTCTATATGGAGTATGTCGCGTGGGCTGAGACAGGGCACAACAGGGTCATGACGCGCAGCAATTTCCGTCAGAAAATTCAGCCGATCATCGAAGAATATTATCCGACATATGAGCGTTACCGCTCCTCAAAATGCCGCCTCAACTGGAGAGATACACGCACGAAATAATGCAAAGGAGGGTCATAAAAATGAAAATTGTACGCCCGGATTGCGGCAAAGAACTGCTGACAATCGACACAAAATTCCGTAAAGACGGCACAAAGCGTCGCACAAGACGCTGCCCCGCGTGCAACAAAAACTGGGGCTCTGAGGTGTTCGAGCAGCGTCTCGGTCGCTCCTACATCGAGACGGAAAACATCATCAGGGCTGGCGAAAAGCGCGAATAAAGCGAGGAAAACAGGTAGGATTTCGCGATTTTTTCGGCTGACGAAATCCTACCTATGATTTTATTGAGTTTTCAAGGGTTTTACGGGCCTGTGAGAGACAATATGCAGAGAGCCGTGTCTGGCTATGAAAGGAGTATGTCACTATGGAAAACAGATTAAAGAACGAAATCGTCGGACTCGTCGCCGCCGGAGTGATGGTGAAGCGCAGCAGCGTCAATGTCCTCCACCCAAGCCAGAAGTATATCGAGAAGACCGTGTCGCAATTATACTCCGACGGCATCATCAGGAGAGCGCCAGGGAAAGTGCTGCGACTTACACCTCGGGGAATATCTCTACTCGATGAAGATGAGCGGCAGCTTTACATGGCGCTCTCCTGCGGAAACCGCCCAGGCAATGACAAATCGCATGTCGATGCCGCTACGAGAGCATCCGATTGTCTCGCGGTTATGTATGCGGCAGGGATACCCGCTGGGTTCTATAAAAACAAATTCGAATTCAAGAATGACTCCGTAGAACCAAGCTACATTACTTCTTTCGAATTCAAATCCGTAGAACCAAGCGAATTTGTTCTGAAAAAGGAGCTTATGGAGCCCGGTCAGCGGCAGCGGAGAATGGATGGCAGCCGAGCGAGCGGATACCTGTTCGCGTCGGGGATTGCTGCGACGGTGATATCCACGATGGGCCGCAACCTCAAGCTGAATCACAGAGGGGAGTTTAGTGATACTATACATTGCACGGTGGAGGCAAAGCATCGGTTCAGCGGCATCGCATACACCGGCGACCGAAAGTATCAATGCATCGTCCTCTGCCCGTCCGATGACGACTGCCTGCGCATCCTCTCGCATCGCACAGAGGCTCACACGCTGGCTGGGGAAGTGTGTGACAAGCATCAGTCGAATATCGAGTACAGATATATCCCTGCGACGCCGGACGGCGTACGGAGCCTCAGATACATCGCTGCACACACTCAGGATGACATCCTGCACGCGGTGTTCTCCGATGAGGAGATTGCAGCTGCGTATGGCAAGGACTGCGATGCTGTGATGAACGGCGTGCGTGCCGTGGAGTTTTGCTCGTGCAATCTCAGCAAGCTGATGCGGTACGCCGGACGCGATGACATCGGCGTTGTGTGTTTCGAATGGCAATATGATTTCGTGCGACAACTCTGGGGCGGTTGTATCAATCTGCGTAGAATTCTGCGTGACAGTAGGGAAGGGGAGGAGCCATTGAAGCTGTAGCATCATGGGTTTCTCTTAACACGCTATCGCTTAATATATAAAAACTCCCTGCTCGGCAAACGGCCAGCTATGGCGCCGTGAGCTGAGCAGGGAGCACACTATTTCCCGGTATCTATATAGGTCAGGCTCCCTAATATTGAAATTTCCTTCCATATCATTTTAACATCCTTAAGAAAACGCTTTCCGGAACGTTTCCGACTATCCGGTCCCACATGCAAGAAAAATGCTGCACATCCTCACGGTCAAAGCCGCAAGGATGTG
>CAKROP010000381.1 GCA_934373375.1 uncultured Anaerosacchariphilus sp. | reverse complement strand
GTGAAGTACATGTTCGCAGAGCTGGCAGGTAAGGCTACCGGTTACTGCAAGGGCAAGGGCGGTTCCATGCACATCACATCCCTGGAGCACGGTATCTACGGCGCCAACGGTATGGTTGGACAGGGCGTCTGCATCGCGCTGGGCGTGGCGTTCGCCAATAAGTATAAGAAGGATCACACCGTGACCGTGGCTTACTTCGGAGACGGCGCAGCCAATGAGGGTACCATTCATGAGTGTATGAATCTGGCTTCCGTCCTGAAGCTGCCTATCATTTTCCTCTGCGAAAATAATAAGTACGCCATCACCACCGACGCGGATTACGCCACCAGCGTCAAGGACATCTCCGTCCGCGCCGCAGGCTACAATATGCCGGGCGTTACCGTAGACGGCATGGATATTGAGGCGGTTCACGCAGCCACACTGGAAGCGGTAGAGCGCGCGCGGGCAGGCGAAGGCCCGACTCTCATCGAGGCGAAATGCTATCGTTTCTTCGATCATTTCAACAGCTACCCGAAGATCTGCCCGTTCCGTTATCGTAAAGAAGAAGAGGTAGAGGCTTGGAAGAAACGCGACCCGATTCCCGCGTTCGAGCAGAAGCTACTGGCTGAGGGCATCACCAAGGATGAACTGGACGCCATCATCGCAGCCGTGGATAAGGAGATTGAGGAAGGCGTACAGTTTATGATTGACTCGCCGTATCCGGATCTGTCCGAGGCTTACACCGATATGTACACAGACGAGCATTACACAATGCCGGTTAGGGGGTGGTAGTATGGCAAAGAAGAAGAGAATTTCCCAGGCCATCAGTGAAGCGATTATGGAAGAAATGACGCGGGATGAACACGTCGTTATGATCGGCGAAGATGTGGAATCCGGTATGAGCGGCAATACCATCGGTCTTCTGGATAAGTTCGGAAAGGGGCGCGTGGTCAACACTCCCATTTCCGAGGCGGCATACACCGGTATGGCCATCGGCGCAGCCATGAAGGGCGTACGTCCGGTTATCGAATATTGTATCAATACTCTGCAGTATGTCAGCATGGAAATGCTGGTCAATCAGGCGGCGAAGCTCCGCTACATGACCGGCGGCCAAATCAGTATCCCCATGACCGCCATCGTCAGCATGTCCGGCGCAGGCATCAGCTGTGCGGCGCAGCACTCTGACAGTACCTGGGCTCAACTGATTCACATGGGCATGAAAGTCATCGTTCCCTCCGGCCCTATTGACGCCAAAGGTCTTATGAAGGCCGCTATCCGTGACAATGACCCGGTTGTGGTTTATCTTCCGGCTCTGGCACTGGGCGTAGCAGAAGAGCTTCCGGAGGAGGACTACATCATTCCACTGGGACAGGGCAAGGTGAAAAAAGAAGGTACCGACCTGACCATCGTAGCAGTGGGACACATGGTTCCCGAGGCCATGAAGGTAGCGAAGATGTATGAGGAAAAGGGCATATCCATCGAGGTCATCGATCCGAGAACCCTGTATCCGCTGGATATCAACCTGATTCTAGATTCCGTGAAGAAGACCGGCAAGGTCATCGTGACAGACGACGGATACCGTCTCTGCAGCTGGTCCTCCGAGGTGGCAGCTACCATTTCCGAGGAAGCCTTCGGCAGCCTGAAGGCTCCGGTAAAACGAATTACCCGGCCCATGACCTTTATCCCCTACAGCCGCCCGTTGGAGTGGACCACTTTCCCGTATACCGGACAACTGAGGGAGGGTGTAGCGGAATTAACCGGTATCAAAATAGAAAAGTAAATTCAGCAGAAATTCTATACAGTAACAGGAGTGTGTGTTATCATGAAAATAGGCATTAAATTACCCCAGGAAGGCATGGCCATGACCAGCGGTGAGATCTCCGAATGGAAGGTAGCCGTAGGCGATACGGTCACCGAAGGCCAGGAGATCGCTGATGTGGAAGCAGGAAAGACTGCATTCCCGCTGGTGAGCCCCTACGCAGGCAAGGTCGTGGAGATCTGCGTGGAGGAAGGCGACACCGCCATGGTCGGCGATGTGGTGCTGAAGCTGGAAGGTCAGGTTTAGACTTTTCGCGTGATTCAAATGATAAGAGGGGAGCTTATGCGGCTCCCCTTTTTCCCTGTAATGCGGGCAATATTCCTTTCGCAGGAGGTATATGCATGAACCGAAAGAACCTCTCCGAATCCATCCACATACAGCTCTTTTCCCGGCAGAAGCGCCTGGAGATCCCGG
>CAKROP010000380.1 GCA_934373375.1 uncultured Anaerosacchariphilus sp. | reverse complement strand
CCTCAAGGGAGCGCTTGGCACGATTAGCAGGTGAGTAATTTGAACAATCGTACAGAGAAAAAAAGAAAACCGAGAGCGCGGATGCAGGCGCTGCTTACCAACCGAATGAAGCGTAAGCTGGCGCTGGTATTCGCGCTCATTGTGCTTGCTCTGCTGGGAGTGAGCGTAAGGCTGGCTTACATCAATAAGACCAGCGGGGAGAAGTATACGAAAAAAGTACTGGCGCAGCAGGATACCAACAGTACTACGCTGCCATATAGAAGAGGCGATATTCTGGATCGTAATGGCACGATGCTGGCTACCAGTGAAAAGGTTTATAATCTGATTCTGGATCCGAAGGTACTGTGGCAGAACCAGGACAAGGAGGATGCGGAGAAGGACTGCGTGGAACCGACCATTAAGGCTCTGGTACAGTATTTTGAACTGGATGAGTCAGAACTTCGGGCTACCTTAAGCGAAAAGAAAGACAGCAGCTATGTTATCTTAAGAAAACAGCTGAGTAAAGATGAAATTGCTGATTTTAAGGCAGCGCAGGAGGACAAAGAGACCGGAAGCAACATCAAGGGTGTCTGGTTTGAGGACTCTTATATCCGTCGCTATCCGTATAATTCTCTGGCCTGCCATGTGATTGGATATACCGTTACGGGAAATCAGGGGCAGACCGGTATCGAAGAAGAATACAGTGATACCCTGAACGGCATCAATGGCCGCAGCTACAAGTACCTGAACGAGGATCTGGAGCAGTCTACCTCGGTAAAGAAGGCCGTAGATGGCAATACAGTGGTGTCTACGATTGACGCAACCCTGCAAGGCATTGCAGAGAAATACATTGACAAATTTATCGAAGATTATACGAATAAAAGCGTGGAAGGACCGGCGGCGAAGAATATTGGCGTGCTGATGATGAATCCCCAGACCGGCGAGATTCTGGCCATGGCGGGTGATGTGGATTTCGATCTGAATAATCCCCAGGATCTGGTAGGCAATGGCTACCTGACCCAGGAGCAGGTGGACGCCATGTCCGAGGAGGAACAGTTGGACGCCAAGAACCAGATGTGGCGAAACTTCTGCATCAGCGACGGATACGAGCCCGGATCAACCGTAAAACCCATGACGGTGGCAGCAGCTCTGGAGCTGGGTCTGGTCAATGATTCCACCACCTTCCTCTGCGACGGAGGACAGGTTATCGTACAGGGCCAGCCCAAGATTAAATGCGCGAAGAAGACCGGCCACGGTATCATTTCCCTGGAAGGCTCCCTGATGTTTTCCTGCAATGACGCCCTGATGCAGATGGGCGCCATGATTGGTTATGATAACTTTCTGAAGTACCAGCAGATCTTTAACTTCGGTCTGAAGACCAACATCGATCTGCCCGGCGAGACCAATAACGCGTCGACGGTATTTACGAAGGACACCATGGGTCCGGTGGAGCTGGCGACCAGTTCTTTCGGCCAGGGCTTCAATACGTCTATGATTCAGGTGGCTTCGGCCTTTTCTTCCGTTATCAATGGCGGTTATTATTACCAGCCCCATGTGGTGAAGAAGATTCTGAACGCGGAGGGCGGCACTGTGGAGACTATCAATCCGGTGCTGGTGCGCCAGACCATTTCCAATAAGACGTCTTCCATGATCCGGCAGTATCTGTATCACACCATGTACGGAACTGCGGACGCCAACGGCAATAACCCCACCGGTAAAAAGGGCCGCGTAGCAGGTTATACTATGGGCGGTAAGACCGGAACGGCTCAGAAGGTTCCCCGTTCCGCCAGAAAATATCTGGTGTCATTCATCGGCTTTGCGCCGGCGGATAATCCACAGGTAGTCTGCTATGTGGTGGTGGACGAGCCCAACGCGGACAGCCCGACGACTCAGGCAAGCAGCGCTTTTGCCCAGGAGATATTCAAAAATATTATGAAAGAGGCTATGCCGTACCTGAATATTCCGAGAAACGCAGAGATTCCGGAAGACATGAAGGATGAAGTGGCGGCGGAGGAAGCGGCCCGGGCAGAGCAGGAGGCAGAAGAAGAGGCAACGGAAGAGGAAACTCCGGTTGAAGAAGGTACACTGGTGGATCCGAATACCGGCGAGACTGTGAAGATGCCTACGGAAGAAGAGGTAGAGGCAGAAGGCGACAGTGGTCCGTTGGATGACTATGAGAGCCCGATTCTTCCTGAGGACGGACGCAGCCCTGCAGAGACAGAATAAAATCAGA
>CAKROP010000379.1 GCA_934373375.1 uncultured Anaerosacchariphilus sp. | reverse complement strand
CGCGGATTTAAGCGCGGATCAGCGGGCTACTGTTCTGGGACTTCTGGGCGTGGATGAGAGCGATCTGGCCAATTACGACGTCATCAGCATCACCAATGCCGAGGAGCATCAGTATCTGGACGCTTACCTTTCATCCGGCGTTATAGGCACCCACGCCTTATCATCCGTGCTGATCCGTCCGGCTGAGGAGGGCGCGGGCCTGAATGTTACCACTTATAACATCAGCTACTGCACCATCGACATGTATACCAACGCACTGCTGACCGCAGGCCTTCAGGACGCCAACGTATTCGTGGCGGCTCCGTCCAACATCTCCGGAACCTCCGCGCTGATCGGCGCGGTCAAGGGTTACGCGGATATGACCGGCACCAAGGTAGATGAGCAGGCTTTGGAGACAGCCGTCAATGAGCTGGTAGTGACCGGCGATCTGGGCGATTCCCTGGGGGATTCCGAGACTGCTTCTGATATGATTGCCTATATCAAACAACAGATCCTGGAAAATAATGTAAGCAGTGACGCAGACATCGAGAAAATCATCCGCGACGCCATGGATAAATTTAACATCAAGCTGAGCGATGATCAGATTCAGCAGCTGATCGATTTGATGAACAAGATCAGCAAGCTGGATATCGACGTGGACGCCCTGTCGAAGCAGGCCACAGAGATTTACAACAAGCTGAAGGGCATGGGCCTGGATCTGGACAAGATCGATACCAAGCAGGTCGGCAATTTTATTACCCGCTTTTTTGATAAGATTATGAGTCTGGTAAATCAGTTTATCGGATAAAAAGAATAACATTGGGGGAGCAACATGTACAAGGTATTGCTGGTAGACGATGAAGCCCTGACCCGCGAAGCAATCGGCGAAAATATCCCGTGGGGGAAGCTGGGATTTGAGCTGGTAGCAAGCTGTGAAAATGGCCGGGACGCCATGGAAGTAATTCGACAGAAGAAGCCGGATCTGGTACTGACGGATATTTGTATGCCTTATGTGGATGGAATAGAGCTGGCGAAGTATATCTTCGAGAACTGCCCGGACACAAAGACGATTATTATCAGCGGCTACGATGAATTTGAGTACGCCAAGCAGGCGGTGCGCTATCAGGTGATGGAGTATATTCTGAAACCGATCACACCGTCAGAGCTGACGGAAGTGCTTTTGAAGGCGAAGGCGCGTCTGGATGAAGTGCGGACCGAACGAACCACATTAAAGAAATTAAAAGGGGCCTATCAGAGCAACAGGCCTCTTTTGCGCGGGCGCTTTTTGAACAGTCTCCTGCGGGGAGACGAGCGCCGGGAGAACCTGGAAGAGAAAATGAAGGATCTGGATGTTTCTCTGCCGGGTTCCTTCTATAATACAGCCATTGTGACAGGGGACGACCTGTCGCCGTTTCTGGATCGGTACCCGGGCGTGCGGGAGGAACTGGCACAGTTTTCCATTTACAATATTACCCAGGAACTCATTGAGCAGCGGAAGCTTGGCGTAGTATTTCAGAATATGGACGCCAGCACGGTAGTCATTTTCCATGGGGATAATAAAAAAGAGCTGGACGAGCGGACGGAGACTGCGCTGACGGAAGTGCAGAAGACGGTCAGAGAGCTGCTGTTTATTGATACGACGGCAGGCGTAGGCGAGGATGTACCGGACATTATGAAGCTCTATCAGTCCTTTGAAAAAGCGAAGGCGGCACTGGAGCTTCGGTGGCTTCTTGGCGGTTCCCGGATTCTCTGGTCGGAAATGCTGGATGCCAGCAAGAATGCGCCCATCGACGTGCCCCATTGGGCGGAACGGGTTCTGGCAGGTGTGAAGGCCGGAAATACGGAGATTATTGAAAAAGAAGTGCGGGGCTTCGCCCAGGAGCTCCGGGAGCGGCGGACCAATCGGACCCGCTCCATTATCTATATGCAGAACCTGCTCCTCAGCGTGATAAACAGCGCGGATTTGGAAGAAGAACAGGAAAATGAGATATACAAAGAAGAAAAAGAGCTGATGAACCGGCTTTATACCTACGAGCGGCTTCGGGATATGTCCACGGACATCATTGCTATCTGCGGACATCTTTCCAGGCTTCTGAATGAGCAGCGGGACAGCTACGGGAAAAAGCAGGCAGCCAGAGCGCAGGAATATATTGAACGCAACTACATGAATTCAGATGTGACCCTGAATTCCGTCTGTACCTATCTGGCCATGAGTACCAGCTATTTCAGCACCATGTTCAAG
>CAKROP010000378.1 GCA_934373375.1 uncultured Anaerosacchariphilus sp. | reverse complement strand
TACTGGATGAGAAACATATTCCCAGGTATAAAAGGGAAGCGAGTCATATTGAGAGAACTGTATGCCTGAAAAGTATAGAGATATAGAGGAAGAATTATGAGACTTATAGAAAATGTATATCAGACAAGCGGCGTTATGTATGGAACCAATTCCAGTACCTATTGCATCGATACCAGCAAGGGCTTGGTATTGATAGACGCCGGATTTTCAGAAAAACAATATGATATTATGCGTTTCCAGAGAAAACAGGATGGACTGGAAAATAAGAAAATCCGCGATGTATTTCTCACGCACAGTCATTTTGACCATGCGGGTAACAGCTGGCTTCTGCAGCAGAATGGCGCGAAGATTTATGTGGGAGCGGACGATGCGGAAGCGCTGGAAAAAGCAGATGAAAGAACGCTGAGTGATTTATTCGGAAGAAAATTTCATGCGTTTACGCCGGACGAAAAGGTCCGGGACGGACAGACCTTTGATTATGGCAATACACAGTTGACTGTTTTGGAGCATCCGGGGCATACGGAAGGAACCATTTCCATTCTGGCAGAAACAAACGGAAAGAAAATTTTGTTTGCAGGCGATATTTTTGTATTGAAAACCTGCAATCCAGCGGATGAATTGCAGCCGGAAATCGGCTGGACCGGCGGTCCCGATTACAATGGCGCGAAGAACCTGGAGACATTCCGAAAGCTTAAGGAGTTGCCGCCGGTGGATCTGGTGGCGCCGGGACACGGAAGCATCTATTTCGGCGATAGCAGGAAGCTGTTTGAGATACTGTATCATTTGGCAGAGAAGGAGGCACAACAGTGAAATACCAGACATTGTTCACCCCCATCCAGATCGGCAAGCTGACACTGAAAAACAGATTCGCAATGGCCCCCATGGGGCCATTGGGTCTGGGTGATAGCGAGGGCGGCTGGAATCAGAGGGGTATTGATTATTATACGAGACGGGCGCAGGGAGGCACCGGGCTTATCATTACCGGAGTAACCTTTTCGGACTGTGAGGTAGAGACCCAGTCCATGCCGAACTGTCCCAACAGTACGTACAATCCCGTGCATTTTGTAAGAACAAGCCGGGAGATGACAGAGCGTGTTCACGCCTATGGGGCGAAGATCTTTTTACAGATGTCAGGCGGATTTGGACGTGTGACAATTCCTACAAATCTGGGAGAGTTTCCGCCGGTAGCTCCCTCTCCCATTCCCCATCGCTGGCTTGACAAGACCTGTCGGGAGCTTACGAAGGATGAGATTCATAAGATTATAGAAAGCTTTGGAAAAGGTGCGTTTAATGCGAAAAGAGCAGGCTTCGACGGTGTGGAGATTCACGCGGTCCATGAGGGCTATCTTATCGACCAGTTCGCTATTTCCTTCTTTAATCACAGAACTGACGAATACGGCGGAAGCCTGGAGAACCGGCTTCGCTTTGTGAAAGAAATCCGCGAGGAAATCGCGCGGACCTGCGGCTGGGATTTCCCGG
Source organism: uncultured Anaerosacchariphilus sp. (assembly GCA_934373375.1). Taxonomy (GTDB): domain Bacteria; phylum Bacillota; class Clostridia; order Lachnospirales; family Lachnospiraceae; genus Laedolimicola. Next base: position 751 of record CAKROP010000378.1, on the reverse strand, counting down.
TGGCAGTGCGCTTCAGTCCTAAGAGCATGATCAAGGACTGGAGAAAGGGCGCACTTCCGGGCGAGGACTTTGAGGAAAAGGGCCGCGACCTGGAGGAGGGACTTAAGACAGCGAAGCTTCTGGAGGCCTATGGCTACGATGCGTTGGATGTGGATGTGGGATGCTACGACGCATGGTGGTGGAATCATCCGCCCATGTATATGGAAAAAGGCCCCTACCGCAAATACGCGAAATTAGTAAAAGAAACCGTTAAGGTTGCGGTCTTCATGGCGGGCCGTATGGATACGCCGGAGATGGCGGAGACTTGCGTGGCAGACGGCACCTGCGACGTGATTTCCCTGGGAAGACCGCTGCTGGCGGACCCGGATTATGTCAAGAAGCTGCGTGCCAACCACGTCTGTGAGATTCGCCCCTGCATCTCCTGTCAGGAGGGCTGTATGGGAAGAATCCAGACCTACTCCATGATTAACTGCGCAGTGAATCCCCAAGCGGCCAGAGAGCGCGTGACGGCCTACGAGCCGGTGGCGCGCAGGAAACGCGTGCTCATCGCGGGCGGCGGCGTGGCAGGCTGCGAGGCGGCCAGAGTGCTGGCGGAGCGTGGTCATGAGCCGGTGCTGTATGAGGCGTTTGAGAGACTTGGCGGCAATCTGCTTCCGGGCGGCGCGCCAGCCTTTAAAGAGGACGACCTGCAGCTGGTCAAATGGTATGAGAACGAGCTTGAGCGCCTGCGTGTTCCAGTTTATCTGAACAC
>CAKROP010000377.1 GCA_934373375.1 uncultured Anaerosacchariphilus sp. | reverse complement strand
ACCCTGTATCTGGTGCTTTTGTGGAATCCGGTGTCCTACTCGGTTCAGGCGTTTCAGAGAGTGTACCGCAACAGTATTTCCTATATCCAGGTGCTGCTGATCTTCGGCGGCCTGCTGGCTTTGTGGCTGCGCAGAAAGGAGCCGGTGCGAAAACAGCTTCTGTGGCTTCTGACCGCTGCAGTCGGTATGGTGACATTTTTCTATACCAGGGAGGACGCCATCTGGGTGGAGCCCTTCCTGCTGGTGTTTCTGCTTGTTTACCTGGGAACTATGTTCTTTTCATGGAAGAAGGAGCACAGGCGCGAATATGTGGGAAAAGCAGTACTGGTGCTTCTGCCCTTCCTTTGCGTCTGGGGGGCAGGACAGCTGATTGCCCAGGAAAATTATAATCATTATAACATTCGTCTGACCAACGAGCTGCAAAAGGGCGGCTTTGCAGAAATGTATAAGAGCATGATGGCAGTGAAGCCGGAGGAGGATATTCCGGGCGTCACCATGACCCGGGAGAAGGTGGCACGGATGTGCGACGAGTGTCCGACTCTGAAGAAGCTTGAGCCCTATATTCAGAGCAGCCGTCTCTACTGGGCCGGTTCCGAGGAAAATGAGAAGGACTGGGAGGTAAGGGACGGCTGGGTCTTCTGGATTTTCCGTACCGCCCTGGAGCAGGCCGGTTATTATACGGATGGCGAGACCGTCAATCAGGTATGCCTGCAGATCCGGGACGAACTGGAGACCGCCATGGATGAGGGACGCCTGGAACGGCAGGCGACCATGCCTTCGACCTACATGTCCCCCTGGAGAAAAGGCTATCTGGGCGATTTGTTCGGCGCGTTAGGCAAGGCGATCGCTTATACCACCACCTATGATGAGATGGAGACACTGGTGTACCTCTACAGCGAACCGGATGATAACGGCGGCATCCCGCTGTTTGAGCGGATGACCGGCGACAAGGCGGTCTGGTATGAGTCGGATCTGGTGGAAATGGCGGGCTGGTACGCGTCCTATGAGGGCATGGATGGCGTGACATTACAGGCGGAGCTTGCGGATGGCACCGTACTTGGAGCGGCGGATTTCACCGAGAGTGACGATATCGCGTCCTATCTGGCCGGACAGGGCATTGCGGCGCCCGGCAGCGAAAAGTGCCGGTTTTCCCTGAAGCTTTCCGTGGAGGATAAGCCACAGACCATTTATCTGAAGTCCTATCGGAACGGTATGCTTCTGGACTCCTATGAACTATCCGACGATGTGACCCGGATTGAGAGCGACACCTCCTGCCTGAATCTGGACTGGTACTGGGATGTACCGGAGCGCCATGGGTTCCTGGCGAAGATCAACTATAAGGGCGTCATTTTAAATGGGGTGCGTCAGGTGTACCATTACACAGGAGCTATCGCGGCTGCAGCCGGAGCGATGGCTTATCTGGTTCTCTGTGTGCGGATGCTGAAACGTCGCCTGAAAAAGGTGAAGGACGCGGATGGTCGTGATCTGTCCGTGTGGCTGACCCTTTCCGCGCTGCTGGCCAGCTATTTCGTGTTACTGGGCGGCATCTCCTACTCGGAAATCTCCGGCTGGAACGCGATTCTGTACTGGTATCTGTCGGGGGCTTATCCAATTATGATTGCCTTTGAGGGACTGGCGGTATTGTTCCTGGTACAGGAGCTTCGCAGTAAAAAGCAGGCTGGAAAGTAAGAGACTTGTCCGCTCTGAAAAGGCAATCGCAAGAGCGCGGGACTGTTACGCAAAAAGTACAGAATCAGGGCAGATATTTGTTAAATTTTAGACAGATTATGCATTGTATTTTGAGCGGGTTCTAGTATAATAGAATATAACAGAATGTAACAAAACATAACATTTCATAACGAAACCGGCCTCTGCGGATGGCAGGCCAGTTGGAAAAGGAGAGGAATCCTATGAAGCTGATTATTGACAATGCCAACATTGATGACATTCGTTCCATGTATGAATATTTTCCCATGGACGGCGTAACCTGTAACCCGACCATTCTGGCCAAGGAGAAGCGCCCGCCCTATGAGGTACTGAAGGAGATTCGTGATTTCATCGAGGAAGGCGAACTGCATGTGCAGGTCCTGAGCGATCAGGCCGAGGGTATGGTGGAGGAGGCCTACAAGATACGCCGGGAGCTGGGCGATGACACCTTTATCAAGATTCCGACTACCAAGGAGGGTCTGAAGGCTATCCGTATTCTGGCAGCAGCAGGGATTCATGTAACAGCGACGGCCATCTATACCC
>CAKROP010000376.1 GCA_934373375.1 uncultured Anaerosacchariphilus sp. | reverse complement strand
GCATGGTACAGCGTTACACCGACATACCGCTGGATAAGCTGGCTGAGGCAGAGACGGTACCCGAGATTCTGGAAGCACTGAAGGGCACCGGATACCATAAGGTACTGCAGAAGCTGGATCATGTGGAGAGTGCAGGTCTCTTTGATTATGAAATGACACTGGATCTGTATTATTTCTCTATGATATGGAAACAGAACAGCAAGCAGACAAAGGGCAAGACCAAGTCGCTTCTGACCAGAAGCCTGGGAAGCCAGATTGATCTGCTGAATATGATGTGGATTTACCGGGCAAAGAAATATTATCAGATGTCGGAAGCTTCGACCTATACGCTTCTGATTCCGGTGACCTATAAGCTCCATGACAGCGATATCCGCGCCATGGTGGCGGCAGCAGATGAGAGAGCTCTGGAGGAGGCCATCCAGAAGACCTATTACGGAAAACGTTTTATGAAGCTGGACAGCCAGGAACTGGAGACTGTCTACGACAGATTTCTGCGGAAGGTATACACAGAGGAAAAGCGGCAGAACCCCTATTCCCTGGCAGCGATTACCGGTTACCTGTACGACAAGGAGCAGGAGCTGGATAAGCTGACGACCGTGCTGGAGGGCGTCCGTTACGGACTTCCGGCCAGTGAGACGCTGAAATATATTGAGCAGTCGAAAGACGCCGGCAACCAGTAGAGGAGGTAGTAGCAAGTGATTGTAAAGATGAAGTTCTTAAGCATCACGGGCCCCAGGAATGATATTGAGCGCATGGCCGGTCAGTATCTTTCCAAGTATGAGATACAGCTGGAACACGCCCTGACTGAGCTTAAGACGGTACAGAATCTGAGAGCCTACACCGATAAGAATCCCTATGAAGAGATTCTGCGTCAGGCTTCAGAGTATCTCCCCGCGGATCTGCACACAGATCGGGAATTCCCCGATATGACGGTGGATAAAGCGGAGCAGATTTTAAGAGAAGCGGAAAAGAACCTGACGGATTTGAAGGACCGGAAGGCAGAGCTCATAGCGAAGCGCGAGAAATGCAAGGCTTCCATGGACAGCATCGAGCCCTTCCAGGGACTGGAATTCGATGTTCACAGCCTGCTGAACTTCCATTATGAGAAATACCGCTTCGGACGGATTTCCAAGGAGTATTTCGACAAGTTCGACCGCTATGTATATGACACGCTGGATACGATTTTCTATAAATGTAAAAGCGATGAGGAATACGTCTACGGAGTATACTTCGTACCGGCTTCCCTGGCGGATAAGATTGACGCGGTGTACGCGTCCATGCATTTCGAACATATCTTTATTCCGGATGAGTACGAAGGAACGCCGACCCATGCATACGAAGAGCTGAAAGAGGAGCTGGCGAAGCTGGATGAGGAGCTTGTGGCGATGGATCAGAAGATTTCTTCCGTCGTGGCAGACCGCATCGATGAGCTGGCAGCCGCTTCTGCTTACCTGAAAAAGCGCAGCGCAAGCTTCGATATCCGGAAGTATGCAGCCCTGACCCGGGAGAAGGACAATGTGTTCTATATTCTCTGCGGCTGGATGCCGGAGGATCAGGCAGACGCCTTCCAGAAGGAGATTGAAGATGACGAGCAGACCTTCGTGGTGCTAGAGGATGATCATGACAATATCTTCAGCACCCCGCCCACGAAGCTTCATAACCTGAAGATTTTCCGTCCCTTCGAGATGTATGTGAAGATGTATGGCCTTCCGGCCTACAATGAGATGGATCCGACCATGTTCGTAGCCATCACCTATGCCTTTATCTTCGGCGCCATGTTCGGCGATGTGGGACAGGGCCTGGTACTGCTGCTGGGCGGCTTCTTCCTGTATAAGAAGAAGGGTATGGATCTGGCGGCGATTATCGGCAGCGCCGGTATCTTCTCTACCTTCTTCGGTTTCATGTACGGCAGCTTCTTCGGTTTCGAGGATGTGCTCCCGGCCCGCTGGCTGAAGCCCAAGGAAGCTATGATGACGCTTCCGGTGGTTGGTCAGATGAACACCGTATTCGTGGTAGCCATCGTATTTGGTATGTTCCTGATTCTGACCGCGATGATTCTTCATATTATCGTGGCGGTGCGGAATCATGATATCGAAGGCACCTGGTTTGATACCAACGGTGTGGCAGGCTTTATCTTCTACGGCTTTGTAGTAGCAAGCCTGATTCTCTTTATGAGCGGACATGCGCTTCCGGCTACCATCATTATGGTACTGGTTCTGGGACTGCCCCTTCTGGCTATGGCCTTCAAGG
>CAKROP010000375.1 GCA_934373375.1 uncultured Anaerosacchariphilus sp. | reverse complement strand
CGGATATGGACGCGCTTGCCATGCCGGAGGAGAGCGGACTTCCCTTTGCTTCCAAGGATCCGAACGCAGCCCATTGTTGCGGACACGACATGCATGCTACCATGCTTCTGGGTGCGGCGAAGCTGCTGAAGGAGCATGAAAATGAGTTAAAAGGAACCGTCAAGCTGATGTTCCAGCCCAGCGAGGAAACCCTGACCGGCAGCCGCAATATGTTGGATCATGGGATCCTGGAGAACCCAAAGGTGGACGCGGCCCTGGCCTATCATGTGGGTCCGGGACAGCTTCCCATTGGAATGTTTGTGTATAACGCGAATTCCACCATGATGTTTTCCAATAACGATCTGCATATTCGTGTCAGGGGAAAAGGGGGACATGGAGCCATGCCCCAGAATTGTGTGGATCCCATCAGCGTGGGTGCGCATATCGTAGTGGCGCTGCAGGAAATTATTTCCCGGGAGATGGATCCGAAGGCGTCCTGCGTTATTACCATAGGCAGCTTCCATGCGGGAACAGCTCTCAATGTGATTCCCGAGGAGGCGGTTCTGGATGGAACACTTCGCGCGGACACAAAGGAAGCGCAGAAGCAGCTGGTAAAACGGGTTCGGGAGGTTGCCGAGGCCACGGCGAAGGTCTACGGTGCGGAAGCGGAGGTGGAGATCACCGATGGCGCGCCGCCGCTTATCTGTGATAAAGAGACTACCGAAGAGTTTGTAGGTTACATGCGGGAGCTGGCGATTCCGGGTACCATGGAGCAGCCGGATGTGGCAGCCAGCGCCTCCGAGGATTTCGCCTGCATCGCGGAGCAGGTGCCATCGGCGTTCATGTATGTATCCGCCGGATTTATGGACGAACGTGGCGTGGCTTCAGCCCACAATCCCAAAGTGCAGTTCAACGAGGAGGTTCTTCCCCGTGGCGCCGCCTATCTGGCCTACTGTGCGGAGCAGTGGCTGAAGCATCATGGGAACAAACACTAAGTAGAAATAAAAACGCGCAGGAAAGATGTCGGCTTCGGTCGGCATCTTTTTTTAAAACTGGGGAAAAGTGGAAAACAAGACAATAAGTAACTTGCGTGTACCGGGCGAACCTGTTACACTGAAGAAAACAACGGAAACATGGAATCTGACGTAATGTCCCCATTATGAGAAGAGACGGCCCTGGAAATAAAACATTCAAAAATATTTTTATGAAAAATGTCCCCAAAACACGCATTTTCTACAACTATAAGTAAAAGGAAATACCGTGTGAGAGGAGGAATCCCTATGACCGACAAAAAACTTCTACGCCTGTTGGATCAAAATCCGGAAGAAGGTATGGGTCTTCTGATGGAACAATATATGGGCCTGCTGTGGAGCGCCTGCCGCCTGTATCTGACGAATCCGGAGGATATCCGGGAGTGTGTGCAGGAGACCTTTGCAGATTTTTACGGAAACCGGGAGCGGTTCCGGGCGGAGAAGGGGACGGTCAAGGCGTACCTCTACGTGATTGCCAAGCGAAAGGCCATCCGGATGGCGGCCCAGAACGGGAAGCAGAGCGCTGTGCCCCTGGAAATGCTGGAGGAAGCTGCGGCGGACAGCGGCGAGGACGCGATTCTGAACCGGGAGGCGTTGGAGCAGGCCCTTGGGAAACTGAAAGAGCAGGACAGCCGCATGATCCGGATGCAGTATTACGATGGCCTGAACTGCAGGGAGATTGCCGAGGCCATGCAGCTTCACGTGGAGACCGTGAAAAAACGGCAGCAGAGAAGCTTGAAAAAGCTTCGTCTGGCGCTGATTGCCCTGGTGGCGCTGGGGCTTCTGGGGGCCTGCGCGGCGGCTGTATACCGGTTCCGGTTTAATCCGGTGACCGGGATTCGGGACGCGGAAGAAGAGATTTACAGAGCGACGGCGCTTCCGGTGGAAGTGGAGACAGAATACGGCAATGTGACGGTAGAGTATGCCATCTGGCAGGAGAAATATCTCTATGTGAAAATGACAGTCGTTCACCCGGAGGAGGTCGACGGGTTTGATATCGTCCGAGAGAATATCTGGGTGGAAAGTGAGGATGGCACACATTTGCGTGGCTCAGGCTCCAGCGGTCAGGATCTGGAAAAGGGAATGTTGCTTCTGGACTGGGATTTCACTTTCTATAAACCTCAGGAGCAGTTTCTTCTTCATTTGTTTGATCAGACCGTAACGTTACAGATGACAGCGCTTACGGAATACGACAGTCTGGACGCCATCGGCCAGCCGGTGACCCATAAAGGACGAACCCTGGTAGTA